>JAGVOW010000046.1 GCA_020052515.1 Brevinematales bacterium
ACAAACGGAATTGGATTATTATTCTAGTAAGAGGTTTGAAAATAGCCGAAAAATTGCAAAGCAATTTTTCTCATAGGAGGTTTATATGAGTCAGTTTGAACAAACAGGAAATATTATAACTGGGAAAACAGAACCTTTCCTTTCAGGAAAGCCTATATGGCTTTGGCGGGTCAGTTATATTGGGCTAATGGTGTTTCTATTTGATATATTTTATCTCACATTTTATGTTCTGACTGTGCGATGGTGGATAGTTATCCTGCTGGCGACGATTGTCGGATTTGTCTGGGGCACAATAGCATTTAACAATAAAAACCGATCAAAAGTAAAAATTTTGTATGAAAGGAGGTCGAACATGAGTTAATCAGGATTATTTTAGTTTTTAGGGTTTCAGATTTGGTGTTTTTTGATTAAAAAATTCAGGAGGTGTTGTATGAATAAGCTCAATATTAAAGGTACCTGGAATGAAGTAGCAGGTAAACTCAAACAAAAATACGCTAATTTGACAGACAATGATCTGCTTTTCAAAGAAGGAAAGGAAGAGGAATTGCTGGGCAGATTGCAGAATAAACTTGGGAAGTCAAAGGAAGAAGTACGCAATCTGATTGAAAAGGCGTAATAAAATTATTATAAAATATTTGTGTTAGAGTCAATAATAGGAGGTAATTATATGTTTAATATTTTTTTTAAAATTCACCTTATTGGTGTGGTCTTCAGTGTTGTTTTGATATACGGATGTGCTACTCAGCCAGGTTCTCCCTCTTCTTCCGCACAATCCAGCCAGATTAATGAGTCGCCTGCGGCCAATGAAATGGTTCAAGTCAAGAGCGGGACTTTTTTGATGGGTTTTAATGGTATTTCCACACCCTCTCATAGTGTTTCTCTTTCAGAATTTTATATCGCAAGACATGAATTGACTTACAAACTCTGGTATAATATCAGAATGTGGGCCATAACTAACGGCTATAATTTCTCAAATAAGGGAAGAGAAGGATTTGACGGAACAGTTGGCGCGATCCCTATTTCAGAAGAAAAAACCGTGACTTGCGTTAATTGGAGGGATTCTATCGCCTGGTGTAATGCGTATAGTGAATATCTCGGATTCACACCTGTTTATTCAAACTCCAACAATACCGCCATCTATAAAAACAGCCGTCTTGATGGTGATATAGGAAACAGTAATATCAACCTGAAAGCGAATGGATTTAGATTGCCGACAGAAGCGGAATGGGAATATGCCGCAAGGTATATCGATGGAACGACCTTTACTGATGGCGACAAGTGGAGCGGTTATAATGTAAACCCAACTCTGGAAAATTGCGCCTGGTATGTTTCAAATTGTAGCAACATAGTGCAGCCCATAGCTTTAAAATGGAAAAACTCCCTGGGCCTTTATGATATGTCCGGTAATATGTGGGAATGGTGCTGGGATTGGTTTGATGTTTATAATGGCGGCGCTGTCAGCGACCCGCTCGGATCTTCTGCAAATAGGATCAACCGCATCATGCGCGGGGGCGGCGCCAGCAGCGAAACCGATTGCCTGAGAACTTCCACAAGACATGGAGAAGTTCCGGAATATAAAGGGTATGTTGTAGGTTTACGTTTAGTTCAATCCAAAGATTGAAACTCACCCCGCCCTCCGGGCGCCCCTCTCTTTTGCGAAAAAGAGGGGCATTAAACAGGGGGAAAATCCCCCTCCCCCTCTTTTTCGCAAAAGAGAGGGGGCCGGGGGGTGAGTTTATAAAGTTAATAATTTAAGGAGGCATCGTATGAAAAAGATTTTTGTTTGTTCACTTGTGGCAATGGGGCTGTTAACCATTTTAGGATGCGGCAACAATAAGATCGGCAACACCGGAAATACCAATCAGAGTTCGTCTGCGCCTGACCCGAAATTGGTTGATTTGAAAGTCAAGATGGGGTGGGGAAGAGCGGAGCAGTACAAACTGATCGGCACAATGGGGTATAATTGTCTATTAGGCGTCATCAGAGCGGAAGTTCTGACGAATGGGAATCAAATTGTGATCATCCACTACAGTACGGATGGGATCAACTGGCTTCAGGTTAATGGTAAGACTAATGGCCTCACTGAGGACTCAAATTTTACAAAATTTTATTTTCAGACTCCGGGTTTGACTGCTGACACAAATGTTATCAGCGGCATTATGTACCAATTTTATGTTGAGTACAAGACGGATACTGAAACTTATCTCTCTGATGAGGGCAAAATTTTCAAAGCCTGTACGCGCCCGGACCGAAGTCTTCCGGATGGCGTAATCGGCCAGGCCGCTCCAGGATACTTTCACTTAGTGCTGGAAGACGCGAAGGTTATGCCGCTTTATGACACAAATGGAATCTGGGTCAGTAATACTTTTCTCGGACATATTCAGGTGAAAAACGATCCGCAGAATAGTGATAAAGTCGTAAAAATAATCTACCGGGCCAATGGTTCTGACTGGGACGAGCAAGCTTATCAAACTTACGATTTTGTCCTGGCTCAAAAGCTTAATAAATCATTTTTCTCCAATGGCTGGCAAGACGGTATTGAAAATTGGGTGTTTAATATGCCCCTTCCAATAGGCGTCACTAACATTCATTTTATTAATTCAGTGACTAATCTGGGTACTGGAACCTATTGGGAAGACAATAACCAGCACGCAAGGTATTGGATCAATCATGTACCGGGAATCACGATCTGCCACTCTACGAATTTTAAATAATAATAGGGGAATATTGTATGAAAAAGACTTTTGTTTATTTCCTCGCGCTGATGGGACTGTTTACCTCTATGGGATGCGGCGACAATAAGATCGGCAACCCTGGAAACACCAATCAGAGTTCGTCCGTGAAACTTGACCCAAAATTGGTTGATTTGAAAGTCAAGATGGGATGGGGAAGAGCGGAGCAGTACAAATTGATCGGCACAATGGGATATAATAGTTTATTCGGCTTCATCAGAGCGGAAGTTCTGACGAATGGGAATCAAACTGTGATCATCCACTACAGTACCGATGGGATCAACTGGTTTCAGGTTCAGGGTAAGAATAATGGCCTTACTGAGGACTCGAATTTTACAAAATTTTATTTTCAGACTCCGGAATTGATTGCTGACACAAATGTTATCAGCAGCATTATGTACCAATTTTATGTTGAGTACCGGACAGATACCGAGACTTATTTTTCTGATGAGAGCATGATTTTCAAAGCCTGTACACGCCCGGATCAAAGTCTTCCGGATGGTGTAATCGGCCAGGCCGCTCCAGGATACTTTCATTTAATACTGGAAGACGCGAAGATTATACCGCTTTATAATACAAATGGAATCTGGGTCAGTAATACTTTTCTCGGACATATTCAGGTGAAAAATGATCCGCAGAATAGTGATAAAGTGGTGAAAATAATCTTCCGTACCAATTGTTCCGACTGGAATCAGAATACTTATCTGAGTTATGATTTCGGCCTGGCTCAAAAGCTTAATAAATCATTTTACTCCAATGGCTGGCGAGACGGTATTGAGGATTGGGTTTTTAATATAACGTTTCCAATAGGCGTTACTAACATTCATTTTATTAATTCAGTGACTAATCTGGGTACTGGGGTCTACTGGGAAGACAAAAACCGGTGCATCCGGTATTGGATCAATCATGTACCGGGAATCATGGTTAGCTGTGACACAAATTTTAAGCAGCCATAGGTGTAAATCAAAAAAAAGGAGGAAAGTTATGAAAAATTTTCTTATGTCAATTGGTGCTGCCGCGATAAGCGCGCTGATTGTAATGGGCTGCAGTATGGGAATGGCGGATATTTCAAATAGTGACGCATGTCAGTCTGAATCTAATGATATCAGCATGCTGAATATAGTCATATCCAATGGCAACAATTCAAAAGTGTTGCTGGCATGGGCGAGGGCTGAACTGGTGATTGATTATTCCGTGACTATTACCAACACTATCCCTCTGGTTATATCAAACCTCATGGAGAAGGTTGTGACTAATAAAAGCGGGCTTATTTACACCACAAATTGGTACAAGACCTGGATTAGAATGACTAATATAATCATTACTAATGTCTGCATAACAAATGGCTCCAGTATAGCCGGTGTTATCCGGGCCGAATTGATATCATTGCCGCTAAAAGAGTCCGATAGAAAAATGATCGTTCATTATTCAAGCGACAGTAATAACTGGCAGTCCCTTGAGGCCAGAAATACCGGCAAGACAGATGACAAGTTGTGGAACAAGTTCATGTTCAGCCTGCCTTTTACTCCTTATGATATTTCTCAGGAGAATGGTGGTTTAAAGTATTACTTCTGGATTGAATATCAGGTTACGAATGTATCCTATCTGGCAGACAAAGGAAGAATATACCATGCCTCTCCGATGCCGGATCCAGCTCTTCCGAACATGGTAATCGGCCAGTCGGTTGTCGGCTATAGGCATCTATTATTGGAACGGGCGTTCGTCACTCCGGTTTATGATGTTAACGGGGGTTTAACCGGCTATAACTTCCAGGGTAATATTCAAGTAAAAAATGTAGACCCTACTAATAAGATTGTAAAAATAATTTATCAATTGAATACTACCAATTGGGTCCGCGCGAATATCAGCAAGTACCCTTATGTTTACGCGGCTAAAACAGGCAAAGAGTTTTTTGCCAATGGTTATACTAATAAAAACCAGGGCGGCGGCCCAGTTTGTATGGAAAATTGGGAATTCAGCCATGTTTTTCCCACTAACACAACCATCATTCAATTTATTGATATTACATTGTACGACGGCGAGAGTGCATGGTGGTCGGATAAAAACAGATGCAGAAGATATTGGATTACTATCCCAACTCCAGGAAAAGTGGAGAGCTGGTCGGATGATTAAATAAAGGTAATGTCAAAAGTTTTATGAAAAAGGGGAGATTTTAGAAAAATTTTCTCCCCTCCCGCGGAGGGGCTGGGGGTGGGTATTTATAGATAGAAAGAATCCAGAGGGTGTTGCAATACATAAAAGAATGGATCAAGAGTAAATATTAATACGTGTTCATTCTTATGAGTAACCCACCCCCAACCCCTCCCAAGAGGGGAGATTAGTATTAAAGATTTTCGATAAGAAAACTTTTGACAATACGTGAGGTTATAAAAGGAGGTTTGTATGAAAAGGATTCTTTGTTTTACAAGCACATTGGTTGCGCTGGTATTATGTATGCAATGTATGGTTTCGGCGCAAGGCATAGTGGTGAAAACCGGTTTTGGGGAGGATACTGAGCTTTATGTTGTGCCGGGAACTTATGTGTACTGGGCTTCGGTTGATAACAGTGATGTTTTCTTCTCTGAGGGATACTGGTGGCGGGCCGGTAATCATGGCTGGTACAGAGCAGAAGCTTATTCAGGGCCATGGGTTGTGATAGAAACTCGATATATACCCTATAAGCTCATTCATCTCCCTCAAGGATGGAGAGACAAGAGAGATAACAGCCCGCGAATAAGATGGGGCGATGCGAGATCCCACTGGCGGGAATGGGAACAAAACAAATACTGGGAAAAACGAGAATGGAAAAAAGAGGAAAAAGACCTGAGAAACGAAAACAAAAGAAATGAAAAAGCTGTTGATAAAGAACAGCAGAAATCTAAAGACCGGAAAAACAATAGAAGATAATGATTACCTGCCTCACCTGGTTAGAGGCCCCTGATTGAGGAGGGGCCGCACAGGTGGGGCAGACAAATAACAGCGGCCTAATTCTGTTTTCCAAAAACGCAGACGCTGATGTCATCGTCAAAAGTGTCTTTTTTTCTGGCTGTTTTCAGGTTCTGGATAAGCTTGTTGATGATTAAGGGGGATGGAGTGTTTCTATTGTCTTTTATGAATTCTTCAATATAGCTAATCCCAAGGATTTTATTGTTTTCACAGCTGACTTCAAAAATTCCGTCCGTAAAGATAAATATTCTATCCTGGGGGGACAATGGCACAACTTCACCTGCCCATCGGCTGGGAATCAGGTTGGATATAAAAGTGCTGGTTTCTTTGAAAATTTTTATTTCGTTTTCATTAAATATAATAAACGGCGGATGGCCGGCAGTCGAGTAAGTTAACAGATTATCAGCTATATTAATTTCCATAATATTGATGGTGAAGAAATAATCCTCAACCAGATACTTTTTCATTTCCTTACTGATAATAGGCATAAGCTGATCCGGGTGAATTGGCCTTCTCAGGACTGTTTTAATAATCGCTTTCATGATAAATGTAAAAAATGAAGCGATCAAACCGTGTCCCGATACATCGGCTGATATAATATAAACAAAATGATCAATCCTGATAATGTCCAGATAATCACCCGCCATTTCCTCACAGTGAATATTTTTCGAATAAATAGCATACCCGCTTTCTTCGATCACTTCGGGAGGCTCAATAGAATGCTGCAATGTCCCCGCGAACATCAGGTCTGATTTTATCCTGTCATTAAAAGACAAAATTTTGAGTTCGGCTTCTTTTCGCTCTGTGATGTCGTCAAAGCAAACCAGGCATAAAATTTCATTTGAGGAATGGATAAGAGTGGTTGAAACAAGAAATGTCATTTTTTTCAAGGTATCATTTTGTTTTCGCGTAAACTGCATTTCAACATTTTTATGGGAAATACCCTTTTCAAATGTGTCCGTTATAATACGCCTTAATGCGCAATTAAAGCAATCAGGGCTAAGGCCGCAGCCTTGCGGGCTGTTAATAGAATTAATGCAATGCATAACGTTGCCGGCACGGCGATCCTCTATTTCCGAGTCTTGACTGCGGATGAAATCGACCGCGGCGGAATTCATCTTTCTTATTTTTCTGTCCCGGTCTAAAAGGAGCATGACCAGAGGCATATTCTCGATCATCGCGTTTAATTCCTCATGACTGTCGGTAAGGCTTTTTTCCAGCATCGCATGGGTAATACGAGAGCGTAAGGCCATAATTCCGTAAGCCAGATTGTCAGCCAATTTAGAAAACAGCGTGATCTCATCCTCGAAGAATGGGTCAGGTTCTCTTGAATAGATTGTAATCGCGGCAAAAGCTCTGCCTTCTGACATTAATGGAAAGGCTATGGATGAGGCGTAGCCGCGCTTAAGGGCTTCTTTGCGCCATGGGCTGAAATTTGGGTCAGTCAGCATGTTTTTACATGAAGAGATTTTTCCAGTGCGGACGGCTGTTCCGGTAGGCCCTTGGCCGCGTTTGGTATCAGCCCATGTGAGTTTCAGAGTATCAAGATAACCCCGGTCAAACCCGGAATAACAGACAGGCTTTATGGTTTTTCCTTCATCATATAAAGCAAGGCCAATCCAGGCCATAGAATAGCCGCAATCCGCCACGACTATCCTGCATACATCTTTCATATATCTGGCTTCATCCTTTGCCCGGATCATTAATTCGCTGCTTCTGCTTAACGCGCGAAGGGCCCTGTTCAGCTTATTTAACTCAATTTCTTTTTTCTTGAGTTCCGTGATATCCACTTGTGCGAGAACCGCGCCATATATATGGCCCTCTATTTTAATGGGAAGAGCATTCATCAAGAGCGTATGCTCATTCCCATTTTTATCGGTGATTATATATTCCACATTGGAAACAGTCTCTCCATTCAATGCCCGGCTGGATGGCATGTTTTCGGGAGTGAGCGGCCGCCCGTCCGGAAAATGCGCCTTGAGGTGACGCGCGATTTCTTCCCGTGCCGCCTCCGTAGGGTCAATCCCGAACAGTTTCACTAAAGCCGGATTTACCCGCAGATATCTCCCGTCCGGCCCATGAACGGAAACGAGATAGGGAAGCACCCTGAATACCGTATTCAATTCCACCGCGCGCTGTTCCAGTTCCAACAGCAGCCGCTCGCGCTCCTGTTCGGCCAGTTTGCGCTCGGTAATGTCTTTTATATAGAATCGCGCCGAACATTTCTCTTTTAATAATTGGATTGACTCTTCAAATACACAACCATTGATTTCCACTTCCCGAATAAAGACTCGTACCTCATTGTCATTGTTCACATTTTCTAAAATTTCTTTTATATCAGGCGGGAAAAAAGCTTGAACCGTATCACAACTTAATTGCTTCAAAATTTTGTACGTTGCGTCATTAGCAAATAAGACCGCTCCGGATTGATCTATTTCTATCACCGGATTGGGGTTTAAACGGGGGAAAGAAGCAAGATGCTCAATTTCACGTTCCGTCTGCTCAGGGTCGGTAAAATCAATGGATTTTAGCGTGTTTTTTATGCCGTTGAATTTGTTATTTTGCCTTTTGCCCTTCATTTTTATCCTCTTTTCAGGATTCTAAATCTGGTTAATAACTTTGTTTATAAACACCTCTACTAAATCCGGATCAAACTGCGTTCCAGCCCCTTTCTTCAACTCGATCAAGGCTTTTTGCCGGGAGTAAGACTTTTTATACACCCGTTCATGTGTCATAACATCATAAGCATCAATAATTCTTAAAATCCGCACAATGAGCGGCACCTCGTCTTCCTTTAATCCGTGGGGATATCCGGAACCATCCCAGTTTTCGTGGTGTGACAATATCGCTTCAGTGGCCCTTGAAAGATCAGGAAAAGATTTCCCTATATTGTACCCTATTTCAGCGTGTTTTTTCATTTGAGTCCATTCATCAGAGGAGAGCACCCCCGGTTTACTTAAAATACTCTCCGGTATCGCCGCTTTCCCGATATCATGAAGAGTGGCGCACAATAGTAAATCGTCAATCAATCTTTGAGATAGCCCGATAGCCTTCCCTGTCTTCGCCGCGAGATTCTGAAGCCGTTTAATATGCACGCTCGTTTCGTGGTCAATCGTCCCGATTTTCTTCAACATCGCATTGACAATTTCATTCCGGTTTTGATCTCTCCGCAAAATTTTATTTTTATACATTCGTTCTTCCGCCAGCCGAATCACTTCTTTCATGTCCTGTTTCATGTTCACTTTAGCGGCTGCCCCCAATGATATGCTGCAACGGATAACATCTTTGCTGCGTGTAATGCACTCTTCTGATATTCGGCCCGCAATATTTTCCGCGGTTTGCAGATCAGTTCTCGGCAACAGTACCGCGAACTCATCTCCACCCCATCGCGCTATAACATCTTCATTTCTGCATACTTCTTTCATAGTATCCGCTACAATTCTTAAAAGTTCATTTCCTTTTTGATGCCCAAACGCGTCATTCGTCAGCTTGAGGTTATTCATGTCGCCTATGATGATACTCAGAGGCAGCGACCTCTGCGTATCCATACGCCGCGATTCCTCTTCAAAATAGCTCCAATTGTACAGGTCCGTTATCTCGTCATGGAAGCTCATGTATTTCAGCCGTTCTTCCGCTTTTTTATTGTCGCTGAGGTCAATGGCCCCTATATGGCACTTTCGCCCATTCTCGCTTTTTTCTGAGTAACATATTGCTTCAAAGCGGGCATATATCACTTTTTTTTCACTATTAATGATTTTAAATTCTTCCACGAGCTTGCTATTGGTAGATAATACACTATTTAAAAAAAAGTGGAAGGCATTTTGCGATTCAGGGGAAAGAAAAATCTGAATCCTTCGTCCGATAAGCTCATATTTAGATACCGCTAGAAGGCTGCTTGCCGCGTAGTTCAGTTCCTGAATAATCCCGGTATAATCTATCGTAAAATAACTGATTGGAGCAAAATCATAAAGATCGGAATATTTATTGCGAGATTCTTCCATCTCCAGATGCAGACGCTGGAGTTCATCATTCTGCATTTCAAGCTCAATCTGGTGCACCATTAATTCATGAAGCATTTGATCATTGTTTAAAGAAGATTTTTCTTTTGCCAGCGAAATCTTTTTTTTCTTCGCCACCCGCTCAGCTTTTTTGCGTAAAGACGTTTCTTGCGGCGAAGTTAATTTCTCAGCCGATGTCTTCATTTATTTATCTCCTTAGCCTCACCCCCGGGGGTGAGGCGGCTATTCGCGTTCCGTGATGTCTTCAATCGCAAGCAGAATCATATCCGTATCTTTATTTTCACTTACTATCCGGCGCGCGTTTAACAGCATCTTTTTGACTCCGATACCGCTGAAATCATGTTCCACAACATAATCCGAAAACACCTTATTCTTTCTGAACACTTTCGCTATCATTGTACGCAGCTTTGGAATATTCCATTCTCCGCCGCCAAGCGAAAAGAACAGCTGGCCCTGGACCTCTCTGGGAGAAATTTTAAATAATTTATAAAACGATGGGTTCGCGGATATGACTTTCAGGTCTAAATTCAGTATGATTAAAGGCCCCCGGACTGTCTCAACAATGCTTTCGGAATAACGGCGCGCCGCCTGCAGGTTTTCTTCCAGTTCTTTAAGAGCGGTAACTTCGCTGAAGGTAATGACCGAGCCGTTAATATAATTATCGGCTGTACGGTAAGGCATGATACGTACGATATACCATTGGCCCTTCATTGTTTGAACCTGTAGTTCCTTTGTTTCCAGTTTGGCCATTACTTCACTCACATCCGCTGGTAGATTCTCATACTTCAAATTGAGCACGATATCCGTTATAGGGCGGCCGATATCCGAGGGTATCAGATTGACAAACGCATTGACCCGGGGGGTAAACCGTTTGATACAAAGGTTGTTGTCAAGAAATATCGTGGCTATATTGGTGCTGTCAAGAAGGTTTTTCATGTCATCATTAATCTGCGATAACTCGTCGTTTTTTATCTGGTATTCGTTATTGACGGTTATTAATTCTTCATTCAGCGACTGCATTTCCTCTTTTGAGGTCATTAATTCTTCATTGGCACTTTGAATTTCCTCATTTCC
>JAGVOW010000036.1 GCA_020052515.1 Brevinematales bacterium
GTGTTACACCCGGTCCCTTTCCGAACCCGGAAGTTAAGCCCTTCGTCGCCGATGATACTCCTTAAAGGGGAAAGTAGGTGTCGAGAGCTTTTTTTATTTATATTAGCTATTGGCTGTTAGCTGTTAGCCTTTAGCTCGTTTTCGCTATCAGCTAACAGCTAATTTAATTATCTCTCCTAATTTCTTCGCAGCCTTTTTTCCGGTTTCCACTACTCCTTTGTGTGAAAGTTTTTTCTGGATACCGGCGGTCATATTGGTAATAACGGAAAAACCAAAAATTTCCATCTGATAATACTTTGCTATAATCGCTTCCATTACTGTCGACATTCCTACCGCGCTGGCGCCGATTTTTTTCAAGAAACGTATTTCAGCGGGTGTTTCATAGTTAGGGCCTAAAATTCCTGCGTAAACCCCTGTTTTAATAGCAAAACGTTTTTTCAATTCATTTATGTAGATTTTAGAGTAAACGTCGTTCATGTCTATAAATTTTGATGAATTAGAAATGCCAATGAGCGGATTTGCACCCTGCAGATTGATGTGATCGGTGATGGCCATAATGTCTCCTATTTTTAGTGAAGGAAGTAATCCTCCGGCTGCGTTAGTCAGGATGAGTTTTTTTATGCCCAATTCGCCCATCAAAGCAATGGGGAGACTGACTTCAAAGGGAGAAAGGCCTTCATAAAGGTGAAGGCGGCCCTGCATCACCAGAATGTTTTTATTGTCGAAACGGCAGATGCAAAATTTGTTTTGATGCCCTTCGATAGAAGGTTCTTTCAAGTGCTTGATTTTTGAGAAAGGAATTTCTTCTTTTTTTTCAAAATAGCCAGAAGCTTCTGAAAGTCCGGAGCCCAGCACAATTCCCCAGTCTAATTCTTCGGGAAAAAGATTTAAAAAACTTTCTTTACTTTCTTGAATAATGTTTTTATCAAAAAGCATATTTTTTCCTTCATAAAAATAGTTTATAATCGCCATATTATAATGCGTTCTCTTGAAATTTCAAATTTAAAATGAGCATAAAAAAACCTCCTCTAAAAAGAGGAGGTTTTTTGTGTCAATGACAAAAACCAAAAGCTAAGTTATTTTACAGCTTCAGCTTTTTAAGCTTTTTCTTTTTCAGGAAGCCGTTCTATCGCTTCCAACAGAACAATTTTTTCTCTTCTTAAAAATATTTATGTGAAAACCATGAATTATTATTATAATTAACAAAAAAATTTATCAAGGGCGGGGTTCTGATATTACATTAGCTTTTTTGCTTTTTTCCTCATGTTATTGTATGATAATAATTAGCTTTTAGCTAGTAACTGTTATGCGCTAACAGCTAAAGAGGCAGAAAATGGGTTTGCGGAAATTTATTCATGAAGCCAGGAAACACTTTCCTTTACCTACCTTACAGAAAGTTTTTTTTGGTTTTTTAATTCTCATTGGTTTTCTTACCGGTATTTTTATCGCTCAGATCATGATTGCTTTTTCTGATTTGAAAGACATAAAAGCGCTGGAAAATTATTCTTCTTATTCTGTACCCACAAAGGTTTATGATATCAAAGAAAGGCTCATTACGGAATTTTATTTAGAAAAAAGAGATATTGTGACTTATAAAGACCTGCCTCCGGCGCTGATTCAGGCGATTATTTCCATAGAAGATAATGAATTTTATCAACATCATGGGTTTAACATAACCGCTTTTATCCGGGGCGTTTTTATTGACCCAATTCTGGGCAAAAGGGCGAGAGGGGCTTCCACGCTGACTCAGCAGCTGGCAAAAAATCTTTTTACTACAGGCGAGAGAAGTATTTTTAGAAAATTAGTCGAGCTCTGGTATGCTTTTCAAATTGAAAAAAAATATTCTAAAGAAGAGATTTTAGAGCTTTATTTTAATCAGGTTTATTTTGGGCATGGCTGTTATGGGGCCCAGGCGGCCGCGCAATATTTCTTTGATAAGGATGTGAAAGACCTGTCAGTTGGTGAAGCCAGCCTTTTAGCCGGTTTGGTTCAGCTTCCTTCTGCATATTCGCCAATCTTTTCACCCTACAGGGCACAGAAAAGGCATATGACAGTGCTGCAGTCTATGGCAAAGCTGGGCTATTTGACAAAAGAAAAGGCGGAAGAGGTTTATGAAGACTTTTGGGAAAATTATGCTACAGCTATTAAAGCCAAAGGGATTAGCATTCAGAGAAACGAAAGAAATTACGCGCCCTTTTTCACCGAGTATGTTCGTTCTACTTTAATGGAAAAATACGGTGAAGACAGGATTTATTCCGGCGGCCTGCAAATATACACCAGTCTGGATTTAGATAAGCAGAAACTTGCGGGCGAAGAAATTGTAAAACGTACATCAAATGAGCAGGTGAATTATAACGCGGAAACGAGGGTTTATTCTTCTCAGCTCAAAGAGTCTTATCAAGATATTATTGACTTGTTGAGTTTGACATTTGGAATAGACAGCATTCGGGTTGGATCGGAAAGAGTAAAGAACCATCTGGAAAATCTGGTAAAAAATTACAATGACATTCTTTATCTCACTTCTTTCATTTATGGCCTGGATGATATCAATAGAAAAATGAAGTCTCATTATCTTCTGGCCAAATTGGTCCAGGAGAAACAGGATCGTGTGGAAGGGGCTCTCATATCGATTAATCCGAAAAGCGGTTATATAGAGGCTATGGTGGGCGGAAGCGAGTTCAGCTATGCCAACCAGTTTAACAGGACAATCCTCGCGCGAAGGCAGATGGGTTCTCTTTTTAAGCCGGTTTATTACTCGCTGGCGATTGATAAAAAGCTCATTACTCCAGCTTCGGTGTATGATGACCGCCCTATGGTTTACCAGGATGGTGCGGGCAATCTGTGGCAGCCTAGAAATTATGAGGGTACTTTTCGAGGAAGACTCAGAGTGCGTCAGGCCCTACAGTATTCCGTCAATGTGGTTTCTATTCAAATCTGGGATTTACTGCTCAAGACGTTGGGTTACAATACAGTGGCGAATTCAATGGCGGATTATTTTGGGATGAATCAGGAAGAGGCAAAAAAAAGAATTGAGCCGCAGCTTTCTTTTGCTCTGGGAGTAGGGACCTTTTCGCCTTATGAAGTAGCGCGGGCTTTTGCGACTATTGCCAATGATGGCGTCGCCGTGAGGCCGATCGCGATTTTGAGGGTAAAAGACCGCTTTGGAAGAGTGGTAGATGATTTTGAAACCGCGCGAGACATTGATAAAACGAGCCGTCAGCAAGTCATGAGCCCCAGCTCCGCGTTTTTGATGCAGAGCCTCCTTAATACCGTGCTTTATTACGGTACTGGCGCTGAAGCGGCAAAAAGCGAGGGTTTTACACTGAGCGCGGGAGGAAAAACAGGCACTACTCCGAACTGGAAAGACGCATGGTTTGCTGGCTTTACGAAAAATTTGACTACGGTTGTCTGGTTTGGCTTTGATGACGCGCGGAAATCCCTTGGCAGGCATCGTTCCGCGGCGGTTGTAGCTGCGCCCGCCTGGATGGGTTATATGAAAAGCGCTTTAAAGGATACTCCGGACGTACCATTTTCTATGCCGGGAGATGTGGTTGAAATGCCTGTGTGCGCTACGACAGGCCTTTTGCCGACAGAATTTTGCCCGCATGTTATAAATGAATACTTTTTAAGAAATACAGCGCCAGTGAAGAAATGTGATGTGCATATATCCAGAGCTTCGGCGAATGAGGATAATGAGATTCAGATAATTACTAATGAAATAAACCTTGAAAACATGGAAATCAACATTGAATCAGAAACTGATAATAAGAAAGAGATTAAACCGGAAGACCAGAATCTCAATGAAAATTTTAATATCAAGTCAGGAATTGAATGAACCTTCTTCTTATTGATGGGTATGTAGACGAACCTACCTGTCTGGGGGTTCCTCCTTTTATTTCCACCTATATTCGCTATACAGCGGGAGCAGCGGTTTCTGCTGGAGTAAAAAATGTCAGTTATAGAACTATTGACCAGCTGCGTCAGCTCGATTTCTGCCTTCCAGAGAATATTGATTTAGCTGTGATAATAGCGGGCAATCCTGTGCCGGGGAAGTACCTGGGCGGACTGCCTATTAAGGAAATGGAAATCTTAGAAATAGCTAAAAAAAACAAGAGAACGCAGTTCATTCTCGGGGGGCCGATTCAATTTGAAGACGGAAATTTTTCCGCTGACAATTTGAGACTTGTTTGCCGGGATATAGAAACTTTTTTATACCGTTATCTTTCTCTTTCTGAATCAAAAGAAGCGTTTAGAACCATTGAGGAAACCAATTGTTTTGCTGTTGCCGGAGCTTATATTGTAGAGAAACATCCAAGATTTCCGGAAATTATTGCCGAAATCGAAACAGGCAGAGGGTGCCCCCGGAAAAGCCATTGTTCTTTCTGTGTTGAGGGAAATTTTGTGCCGGAGTTTAGAAGGCCTGAGGATGTGATTCGGGAGATCAAGGCCCTTTATCAGCTTGGAGTCCGGCATTTTCGTATCGGAAAGCAGGCTGATTTGTATGCTTATGGTTCGGAAATGAAGGTTTGGAAGGAAGGCTTTCCAGCGCCCAATGTGGAATGGGTCAAGAGGCTCTATCAGGGAATCCGTGAAGCCGCGCCGGACCTGAAAACCCTTCATCTGGATAATGTCAATCCCGGAACAATTGCCCACTTCCCGGAGGAATCGGCTCGCATTACGGAAATTATTACAAAGTACAATACAGCGGGAGATGTGGCCGCTCTCGGAATGGAAAGCGCTGACCCAATGGTGGTTGAAAGAAATTGTCTTAAAGCGACTCCAGCGCAGGTAAAAAAAGCCATAGAGCTGATTTATTCTATCGGCAACGCAAGAGAGAATGGATTGCCCAGGCTTTTGCCGGGAATTAATCTGATCCAGGGGCTTTTAGGAGAAAGCCGGGATACATTCCGGTTGAACTTTGAATTTTTAAAAAACATACTGGATGAAGGCCTTCTTCTCAGGCGTATCAATATCCGGCAGATCAGATTGTCCGGCAAGACACCTATCGCAGAAAAGTATTCTATTTCTTCCAAAGAGGGGAAAAAACTCTCTGCTGTTTTCAAGAATTACCGGGCAAAAATTCGCGCTGAAATTGATGTCCCGATGATCAAAAAAATCTTCCCCGTCGGCACTTTGCTGCGGGATTTGATTGTGGAATCGAATCGCGGGGACTGGAGCATCGCGAGGCCATTGGGAAGTTACCCCATAGCGGTGAATATTCCCAGGATTTTGCCGCTCCTGTCAAAAGTTTCAGCTTTTGTAATTGACTACCGGGAGCGTTCCGTGGTAGGCCTTCCTTTTCCTTTTGATTTAAAAAAAGCCAGTCTTCAGGAAATAAAACAAATCCCGGGTTTATCTAAAAAAGCGGGAGATATCTTTGTCCGAAGGGAAGGAAATAAAGAAGCGCTTTTTTCTTTGCCGGTTTATGAGAAGATTAAGGATTGTTTAACTTGAATTTATTGGCAGGAAGTAAATAGATTAAGAAAATTTACAAAGAAAACGCTTGACAAATCAAAATTTTATTGTAAAATTTTTACTGTTGTTGTTGAAAGTAATAACTTAGGATTGCTTTATTGCTTTTTTGATTTTCAGTTCGTTTCCTATTCTTTTTTCTATGTTTTTGAGCTTCCAGGATTGGAACGGTATTCATCCAATACGATTTGCCGGGATCGACAACTTTGTTTTTTTGATTCAAGACCCTTTGTTTCTTAAAAGTATTGGTAATACAGTTATTCTGATGTTTACTTGCGGTGTTCCTCAGCAACTTCTGGCATTATTCTTCGCCTTTATTTTGAATCCGATCTGGGGAGAGTTTGGAAAAGCTGTTGCTGTGTCCTATTTGTCATTTATTAATAACATGATTTTTAAAGAACGAGAAAAATAGAGGGGGAAAAGATTATGATAGTAAAAAGAATGAGGGCCATATTTTTTGTCGCAGGATTGTTCGGGTTATTCTCCATTGTTTCTTGCGAAAGTAAGGCGACGGTAAAGAGTGAACCTGCTCAGCCAGTAGAGATTTTGCAGAATGGTAGTTTTGCTAATTTAAACGAGATTCAGAAAAATCCTATATTCGATTTTGTGGATCAAACTTTAATAGATAAATCAACTAAAGCTGGTTATTGGCTGCTTCTTGCAGGAGCAGGGCCTTTTAAAGGGGATGCAAGCGCAACTGTAGAAAAAGGAGTATGCAAAATTCATTTGGTTGATCCTGGCACAGAACTTTATTCTATCCAGCTTACTCAGACGCCTATTTTGATTCAAAAGGATAAAAATTACACGGTTACATTTGAAGCTAAAGCAGACGCTCCAAAGAAAATATTTTCAAAAATCAGTATGGTGGGCGGAGATTACAGAGCGTATTCCGGAGATCAATATTTTGAACTTACTACGGAGATGAAAACTTATTCCTATACATTTACGCCTTTTTCAACCGACAAAAAAGCTCGGCTTGAGTTTAATCTAGGACAAACAAAAGGAGATGTGTATATTTCCAAAGTTAGTATTATGGTAAAATAGAATTTTGGAATAATGGCGCTGACGGGGCTTCTTTATCAGTTTATCCGTCATGCGCCTTTCATGAAGTTTCCTGCCGGTTTTAACTTATCTATGATCTTAAACTGATGCTAAAAGAAGAAATAAATCAAATATCTTTTTATAATATACTTAAACCGGACAATATTTGGGCGCGGTTAATTAACGGTGCCTGTTCACAATCCCCCTTTAATGAAGGGGGCTGGGGGTTATTATGATTTTGATCGCCGCGACTGGAAACGCCGGTAAGATAAAAGAAATAAAAGAGATTCTTTCCGATTTTGAAATTTTATCCTTAAAAGACATTTATTTTGAAGAAGAAATCGAAGAGAATGGAAAAAGTTTTTTCGAAAACGCCTTGATTAAAGCAAAAGCGGTTTACGATTTTTCTCGCCAGAATTATCCGGAAGCCATCGTTTTAGCGGATGATTCGGGCCTGGAAGTAGAAGCTCTGGGTGGAAAGCCGGGGATTTTTTCAGCGCGCTACGCTGGAAAAGATGCCCCTCAAGAGGCGCTGATTCAAAAGGTGCTTCAAGAGATGAAGGCTATCCCGGAAGCAAAGCGTCAGGCGCGCTTTAAATGCTGTATGGCGCTTCTTTCCGCAGATGGGGAGGCTTTTTATTCTCAAGGATACTGCGAGGGAAGAATTGGTTTTGAGCGACGAGGGGAAAATGGATTTGGGTATGATCCCATCTTTCTGGTAAAAGAGTTTGACTATCAGAAAACAATGGCGGAGCTTTCTTCCGAGGAGAAAAACAGGATTTCCCATAGAAGAAAAGCCCTGGATGCTATAAAGGAGCGCCTCGCCGGCGGGGCAATGGTATAGTAACGATATCGCTGCGGGCAATACGCTTCTTTGCAAACCGCCTTTAACTCACATCCTGTTTCAAACAGATCGGCGGCCGGCCACATCCGTGTGGCCTTTGCAAAGAAGCGTATTGCCCTCCGCTATTGATTTGTTGCTATGCCTTATAGAAAGAGAAGGGGAACGAAGGTTTTTTAACCGGGATAGGAGTTGAGAATGATAATTGAACACATAGGTATATCTGTATCAAAACCTGTCGAAATGGCGCAATGGTATAAAAATAATCTGGGATGTAAAATCCAGTTTAAGAGCGGAAGTGAAGCTGAAGCAAAAAGACTTTATCGCAGACTCACTGAACAAGGGGCTTAAGCCCCTTGTTCAGTGAGTCTGCGATAAAGTCTTTTTGCTTCAGCTTCACTTCCGCTCTTAAACTGGATTTTACATCCCAGATTATTTTTATACCATTGCGCCATTTCGACAGGTTTTGATACAGATATACCTATGTGTTCAATTATCATTCTCAACTCCTATCCCGGTTAAAAAACCTTCGTTCCCCTTCTCTTTCTATAAGGCATAGCAACAAATCAATAGCGGAGGGCAATACGCTTCTTTGCAAAGGCCACACGGATGTGGCCGGCCGCCGATCTGTTTGAAACAGGATGTGAGTTAAAGGCGGTTTGCAAAGAAGCGTATTGCCCGCAGCGATATCGTTACTATACCATTGCCCCGCCGGCGAGGCGCTCCTTTATAGCATCCAGGGCTTTTCTTCTATGGGAAATCCTGTTTTTCTCCTCGGAAGAAAGCTCCGCCATTGTTTTCTGATAGTCAAACTCTTTTACCAGAAAGATGGGATCATACCCAAATCCATTTTCCCCTCGTCGCTCAAAACCAATTCTTCCCTCGCAGTATCCTTGAGAATAAAAAGCCTCCCCATCTGCGGAAAGAAGCGCCATACAGCATTTAAAGCGCGCCTGACGCTTTGCTTCCGGGATAGCCTTCATCTCTTGAAGCACCTTTTGAATCAGCGCCTCTTGAGGGGCATCTTTTCCAGCGTAGCGCGCTGAAAAAATCCCCGGCTTTCCACCCAGAGCTTCTACTTCCAGGCCCGAATCATCCGCTAAAACGATGGCTTCCGGATAATTCTGGCGAGAAAAATCGTAAACCGCTTTTGCTTTAATCAAGGCGTTTTCGAAAAAACTTTTTCCATTCTCTTCGATTTCTTCTTCAAAATAAATGTCTTTTAAGGATAAAATTTCAAAATCGGAAAGAATCTCTTTTATTTCTTTTATCTTACCGGCGTTTCCAGTCGCGGCGATCAAAATCATAATAACCCCCAGCCCCCTTCATTAAAGGGGGATTGTGAACAGGCACCGTTAATTAACCGCGCCCAAATATTGTCCGGTTTAAGTATATTATAAAAAGATATTTGATTTATTTCTTCTTTTAGCATCAGTTTAAGATCATAGATAAGTTAAAACCGGCAGGAAACTTCATGAAAGGCGCATGACGGATAAACTGATAAAGAAGCCCCGTCAGCGCCATTATTCCAAAATTCTATTTTACCATAATACTAACTTTGGAAATATACACATCTCCTTTTGTTTGTCCTAGATTAAACTCAAGCCGAGCTTTTTTGTCGGTTGAAAAAGGCGTAAATGTATAGGAATAAGTTTTCATCTCCGTAGTAAGTTCAAAATATTGATCTCCGGAATACGCTCTGTAATCTCCGCCCACCATACTGATTTTTGAAAATATTTTCTTTGGAGCGTCTGCTTTAGCTTCAAATGTAACCGTGTAATTTTTATCCTTTTGAATCAAAATAGGCGTCTGAGTAAGCTGGATAGAATAAAGTTCTGTGCCAGGATCAACCAAATGAATTTTGCATACTCCTTTTTCTACAGTTGCGCTTGCATCCCCTTTAAAAGGCCCTGCTCCTGCAAGAAGCAGCCAATAACCAGCTTTAGTTGATTTATCTATTAAAGTTTGATCCACAAAATCGAATATAGGATTTTTCTGAATCTCGTTTAAATTAGCAAAACTACCATTCTGCAAAATCTCTACTGGCTGAGCAGGTTCACTCTTTACCGTCGCCTTACTTTCGCAAGAAACAATGGAGAATAACCCGAACAATCCTGCGACAAAAAATATGGCCCTCATTCTTTTTACTATCATAATCTTTTCCCCCTCTATTTTTCTCGTTCTTTAAAAATCATGTTATTAATAAATGACAAATAGGACACAGCAACAGCTTTTCCAAACTCTCCCCAGATCGGATTCAAAATAAAGGCGAAGAATAATGCCAGAAGTTGCTGAGGAACACCGCAAGTAAACATCAGAATAACTGTATTACCAATACTTTTAAGAAACAAAGGGTCTTGAATCAAAAAAACAAAGTTGTCGATCCCGGCAAATCGTATTGGATGAATACCGTTCCAATCCTGGAAGCTCAAAAACATAGAAAAAAGAATAGGAAACGAACTGAAAATCAAAAAAGCAATAAAGCAATCCTAAGTTATTACTTTCAACAACAACAGTAAAAATTTTACAATAAAATTTTGATTTGTCAAGCGTTTTCTTTGTAAATTTTCTTAATCTATTTACTTCCTGCCAATAAATTCAAGTTAAACAATCCTTAATCTTCTCATAAACCGGCAAAGAAAAAAGCGCTTCTTTATTTCCTTCCCTTCGGACAAAGATATCTCCCGCTTTTTTAGATAAACCCGGGATTTGTTTTATTTCCTGAAGACTGGCTTTTTTTAAATCAAAAGGAAAAGGAAGGCCTACCACGGAACGCTCCCGGTAGTCAATTACAAAAGCTGAAACTTTTGACAGGAGCGGCAAAATCCTGGGAATATTCACCGCTATGGGGTAACTTCCCAATGGCCTCGCGATGCTCCAGTCCCCGCGATTCGATTCCACAATCAAATCCCGCAGCAAAGTGCCGACGGGGAAGATTTTTTTGATCATCGGGACATCAATTTCAGCGCGAATTTTTGCCCGGTAATTCTTGAAAACAGCAGAGAGTTTTTTCCCCTCTTTGGAAGAAATAGAATACTTTTCTGCGATAGGTGTCTTGCCGGACAATCTGATCTGCCGGATATTGATACGCCTGAGAAGAAGGCCTTCATCCAGTATGTTTTTTAAAAATTCAAAGTTCAACCGGAATGTATCCCGGCTTTCTCCTAAAAGCCCCTGGATCAGATTAATTCCCGGCAAAAGCCTGGGCAATCCATTCTCTCTTGCGTTGCCGATAGAATAAATCAGCTCTATGGCTTTTTTTACCTGCGCTGGAGTCGCTTTAAGACAATTTCTTTCAACCACCATTGGGTCAGCGCTTTCCATTCCGAGAGCGGCCACATCTCCCGCTGTATTGTACTTTGTAATAATTTCCGTAATGCGAGCCGATTCCTCCGGGAAGTGGGCAATTGTTCCGGGATTGACATTATCCAGATGAAGGGTTTTCAGGTCCGGCGCGGCTTCACGGATTCCCTGATAGAGCCTCTTGACCCATTCCACATTGGGCGCTGGAAAGCCTTCCTTCCAAACCTTCATTTCCGAACCATAAGCATACAAATCAGCCTGCTTTCCGATACGAAAATGCCGGACTCCAAGCTGATAAAGGGCCTTGATCTCCCGAATCACATCCTCAGGCCTTCTAAACTCCGGCACAAAATTTCCCTCAACACAGAAAGAACAATGGCTTTTCCGGGGGCACCCTCTGCCTGTTTCGATTTCGGCAATAATTTCCGGAAATCTTGGATGTTTCTCTACAATATAAGCTCCGGCAACAGCAAAACAATTGGTTTCCTCAATGGTTCTAAACGCTTCTTTTGATTCAGAAAGAGAAAGATAACGGTATAAAAAAGTTTCTATATCCCGGCAAACAAGTCTCAAATTGTCAGCGGAAAAATTTCCGTCTTCAAATTGAATCGGCCCCCCGAGAATGAACTGCGTTCTCTTGTTTTTTTTAGCTATTTCTAAGATTTCCATTTCCTTAATAGGCAGTCCGCCCAGGTACTTCCCCGGCACAGGATTGCCCGCTATTATCACAGCTAAATCAATATTCTCTGGAAGGCAGAAATCGAGCTGACGCAGCTGGTCAATAGTTCTATAACTGACATTTTTTACTCCAGCAGAAACCGCTGCTCCCGCTGTATAGCGAATATAGGTGGAAATAAAAGGAGGAACCCCCAGACAGGTAGGTTCGTCTACATACCCATCAATAAGAAGAAGGTTCATTCAATTCCTGACTTGATATTAAAATTTTCATTGAGATTCTGGTCTTCCGGTTTAATCTCTTTCTTATTATCAGTTTCTGATTCAATGTTGATTTCCATGTTTTCAAGGTTTATTTCATTAGTAATTATCTGAATCTCATTATCCTCATTCGCCGAAGCTCTGGATATATGCACATCACATTTCTTCACTGGCGCTGTATTTCTTAAAAAGTATTCATTTATAACATGCGGGCAAAATTCTGTCGGCAAAAGGCCTGTCGTAGCGCACACAGGCATTTCAACCACATCTCCCGGCATAGAAAATGGTACGTCCGGAGTATCCTTTAAAGCGCTTTTCATATAACCCATCCAGGCGGGCGCAGCTACAACCGCCGCGGAACGATGCCTGCCAAGGGATTTCCGCGCGTCATCAAAGCCAAACCAGACAACCGTAGTCAAATTTTTCGTAAAGCCAGCAAACCATGCGTCTTTCCAGTTCGGAGTAGTGCCTGTTTTTCCTCCCGCGCTCAGTGTAAAACCCTCGCTTTTTGCCGCTTCAGCGCCAGTACCGTAATAAAGCACGGTATTAAGGAGGCTCTGCATCAAAAACGCGGAGCTGGGGCTCATGACTTGCTGACGGCTCGTTTTATCAATGTCTCGCGCGGTTTCAAAATCATCTACCACTCTTCCAAAGCGGTCTTTTACCCTCAAAATCGCGATCGGCCTCACGGCGACGCCATCATTGGCAATAGTCGCAAAAGCCCGCGCTACTTCATAAGGCGAAAAGGTCCCTACTCCCAGAGCAAAAGAAAGCTGCGGCTCAATTCTTTTTTTTGCCTCTTCCTGATTCATCCCAAAATAATCCGCCATTGAATTCGCCACTGTATTGTAACCCAACGTCTTGAGCAGTAAATCCCAGATTTGAATAGAAACCACATTGACGGAATACTGTAGGGCCTGACGCACTCTGAGTCTTCCTCGAAAAGTACCCTCATAATTTCTAGGCTGCCACAGATTGCCCGCACCATCCTGGTAAACCATAGGGCGGTCATCATACACCGAAGCTGGAGTAATGAGCTTTTTATCAATCGCCAGCGAGTAATAAACCGGCTTAAAAAGAGAACCCATCTGCCTTCGCGCGAGGATTGTCCTGTTAAACTGGTTGGCATAGCTGAACTCGCTTCCGCCCACCATAGCCTCTATATAACCGCTTTTCGGATTAATCGATATGAGAGCCCCTTCCACACGATCCTGTTTCTCCTGGACCAATTTGGCCAGAAGATAATGAGACTTCATTTTTCTATTGATATCATCCAGGCCATAAATGAAAGAAGTGAGATAAAGAATGTCATTGTAATTTTTTACCAGATTTTCCAGATGGTTCTTTACTCTTTCCGATCCAACCCGAATGCTGTCTATTCCAAATGTCAAACTCAACAAGTCAATAATATCTTGATAAGACTCTTTGAGCTGAGAAGAATAAACCCTCGTTTCCGCGTTATAATTCACCTGCTCATTTGATGTACGTTTTACAATTTCTTCGCCCGCAAGTTTCTGCTTATCTAAATCCAGACTGGTGTATATTTGCAGGCCGCCGGAATAAATCCTGTCTTCACCGTATTTTTCCATTAAAGTAGAACGAACATACTCGGTGAAAAAGGGCGCGTAATTTCTTTCGTTTCTCTGAATGCTAATCCCTTTGGCTTTAATAGCTGTAGCATAATTTTCCCAAAAGTCTTCATAAACCTCTTCCGCCTTTTCTTTTGTCAAATAGCCCAGCTTTGCCATAGACTGCAGCACTGTCATATGCCTTTTCTGTGCCCTGTAGGGTGAAAAGATTGGCGAATATGCAGAAGGAAGCTGAACCAAACCGGCTAAAAGGCTGGCTTCACCAACTGACAGGTCTTTCACATCCTTATCAAAGAAATATTGCGCGGCCGCCTGGGCCCCATAACAGCCATGCCCAAAATAAACCTGATTAAAATAAAGCTCTAAAATCTCTTCTTTAGAATATTTTTTTTCAATTTGAAAAGCATACCAGAGCTCGACTAATTTTCTAAAAATACTTCTCTCGCCTGTAGTAAAAAGATTTTTTGCCAGCTGCTGAGTCAGCGTGGAAGCCCCTCTCGCCCTTTTGCCCAGAATTGGGTCAATAAAAACGCCCCGGATAAAAGCGGTTATGTTAAACCCATGATGTTGATAAAATTCATTATCTTCTATGGAAATAATCGCCTGAATCAGCGCCGGAGGCAGGTCTTTATAAGTCACAATATCTCTTTTTTCTAAATAAAATTCCGTAATGAGCCTTTCTTTGATATCATAAACCTTTGTGGGTACAGAATAAGAAGAATAATTTTCCAGCGCTTTTATGTCTTTCAAATCAGAAAAAGCAATCATGATCTGAGCGATAAAAATACCGGTAAGAAAACCAATGAGAATTAAAAAACCAAAAAAAACTTTCTGTAAGGTAGGTAAAGGAAAGTGTTTCCTGGCTTCATGAATAAATTTCCGCAAACCCATTTTCTGCCTCTTTAGCTGTTAGCGCATAACAGTTACTAGCTAAAAGCTAATTATTATCATACAATAACATGAGGAAAAAAGCAAAAAAGCTAATGTAATATCAGAACCCCGCCCTTGATAAATTTTTTTGTTAATTATAATAATAATTCATGGTTTTCACATAAATATTTTTAAGAAGAGAAAAAATTGTTCTGTTGGAAGCGATAGAACGGCTTCCTGAAAAAGAAAAAGCTTAAAAAGCTGAAGCTGTAAAATAACTTAGCTTTTGGTTTTTGTCATTGACACAAAAAACCTCCTCTTTTTAGAGGAGGTTTTTTTATGCTCATTTTAAATTTGAAATTTCAAGAGAACGCATTATAATATGGCGATTATAAACTATTTTTATGAAGGAAAAAATATGCTTTTTGATAAAAACATTATTCAAGAAAGTAAAGAAAGTTTTTTAAATCTTTTTCCCGAAGAATTAGACTGGGGAATTGTGCTGGGCTCCGGACTTTCAGAAGCTTCTGGCTATTTTGAAAAAAAAGAAGAAATTCCTTTCTCAAAAATCAAGCACTTGAAAGAACCTTCTATCGAAGGGCATCAAAACAAATTTTGCATCTGCCGTTTCGACAATAAAAACATTCTGGTGATGCAGGGCCGCCTTCACCTTTATGAAGGCCTTTCTCCCTTTGAAGTCAGTCTCCCCATTGCTTTGATGGGCGAATTGGGCATAAAAAAACTCATCCTGACTAACGCAGCCGGAGGATTACTTCCTTCACTAAAAATAGGAGACATTATGGCCATCACCGATCACATCAATCTGCAGGGTGCAAATCCGCTCATTGGCATTTCTAATTCATCAAAATTTATAGACATGAACGACGTTTACTCTAAAATCTACATAAATGAATTGAAAAAACGTTTTGCTATTAAAACAGGGGTTTACGCAGGAATTTTAGGCCCTAACTATGAAACACCCGCTGAAATACGTTTCTTGAAAAAAATCGGCGCCAGCGCGGTAGGAATGTCGACAGTAATGGAAGCGATTATAGCAAAGTATTATCAGATGGAAATTTTTGGTTTTTCCGTTATTACCAATATGACCGCCGGTATCCAGAAAAAACTTTCACACAAAGGAGTAGTGGAAACCGGAAAAAAGGCTGCGAAGAAATTAGGAGAGATAATTAAATTAGCTGTTAGCTGATAGCGAAAACGAGCTAAAGGCTAACAGCTAACAGCCAATAGCTAATATAAATAAAAAAAGCTCTCGACACCTACTTTCCCCTTTAAGGAGTATCATCGGCGACGAAGGGCTTAACTTCCGGGTTCGGAAAGGGACCGGGTGTAACAC
>JAGVOW010000023.1 GCA_020052515.1 Brevinematales bacterium
AAAAAACGGCGCTCAGCTTGAGCGTCGTTTTTTTGTCTTCAAACCAACCTCCGCAAAAACTTCAAAGCATGGCAGACCCGAATGCCTTCTTTTGAAACACACGAGTTTTTTACTGTTTTGTCAAAAATACTCGCGAGTATTTTTTATTTCACCATCTCCAGAAATCCCCTCGCGGCCATTGCCATAAGCGCCGCGGAAATAATAGCTATCGGTAAGCCTTGAAAAACTTTTGGCATTTTAGCACGGCCTATCCTTTCTTTTATTCCGCCCATCATAAGGAGCAAGGTTATCAGGCAAGAACCCGAGGCAAGAATATAAATCAGCATTTCTAACAATGGCGCATGGTCGTTTATCCCAATGTAGACCGAACCGAAAAGGGCTGTGTTCAAAACAAAAAAGAGCTGGTATTTTCCAAAGATTTCATAGAGCTTCGGCAAGAGCTTTTTTACCATAAAACCGATTAAGAATATCAATCCAGAGCTTACAATAATAAAAACCGCCGCGCGTAAAAACCATTCGAGGTCATAACCAATCAGGAATAGATAAATAAGTGGATAATTGGCCGCCATAGAAAAAATCATCAAAATAATAAAGGCGAATCCCAGAGGGAGAGCTGATTTCCATTTCTCCCCCGTCTGGTAATAAAAATCCAGCCCAATAAAATGGGGAAAAATAAAGTTCATTATGAAGAAAACACAGATTAACAAAAACAATATTTCTTTGAGTTCCATTTTGACTCCTCCAGGATAGGCGACAATAATTATTGTCGCCTATGTGTGTATCAGCTCGGGTATCCAAAAATTCTCTTTTTTGTGACTTTTTCTATAAAAGGAACAAGTAAATTCATAAAGACAATCGCGTATACCATTCCTTCCTGATAGTTTCCCGTCAGCCGGATTGTCACCGTTAATATACCCAATAGGGCGCCGTAGATTATTTTTCCTTTTTGCGTGAGAGGCGATGTTACCGGGTCCGTTGCCATAAAACATGCCCCCAATACCATTCCTCCGGTAAAAATAAAATCAAGCGGGTTTCCGGCGAAAAATCCGAGATAAGCCTCCACACCGCCAAAAATCCAGGCGAGTAAAACCGCTGTGCCCAGATAAGCAAGGGTAAGCCAGGGAGACATGATTTTTTTTATTATGAGATAAATAAAACCCAGGAGAAACGCTAATGTCTGAATTTCCAGAAACCGCAAAGGAATATTGCCGGTTTGCCCTAAAACAGCGGGCCAGATGGCTAATAGGAAAATCTTTCCTCCCAGAGCGGGATTCATGAAATTGTACCCTAAACCGCCAAAAGCCCATTTGGCGATAGCGACCGCGAAGAAATTTCCGATCACTATGATGTGCCAGGGTGTGCCGACAGGAAGGTTGTAAGCAAGAATCAGGGAGGTGATGACTACGCTTCCATCCAGAACGGTTATTCTGCTTCTGGTGAATAGGTTTATCAAAAGCTCTATGATTAAGCCGCTTCCAACGCTTATGCCTATCGTCAAAAAAGCGTTTGTCCCAAAAAAATAAAAACTGGCAATTCCAGCTGGAATGAGAGCGATTACCACATTCCACATCATGTTTTCTATAGAAAAATGTCCATGGATATGGGGCGAAAAAACGATGTTTTTCAGTTTATCTGCGGTTTTCGCCATAATTTACTCCTTCCACTGAGTTTTTCCATATCGAATCAGCGTAGTAATAGGTATGGTTGAAGGACAGGCATAAGAGCAACAGCCGCATTCAATACAATCAAAAAGGCCTATTCTTTCTGCCTCTTCTAATAAAAGTCCATCGCAAAGCCTGGCTAATTCTGTGGGTTCCAGATTCATTGGACAAACGGAAAGGCATTTCGAACAACGAATGCAGGGCCTATTCTTTACCTTATAGTCTTTTTTCTTCGGCAATACCACAATTCCGGTTGTGCCTTTAGTAATCGGTGTATTCCAATCGGAAATTTCACAGCCCCTCATAGGGCCGCCTGATAGAATGGTTCCCCTTGCTTCCGGAATGCCCAGGTCCTCAAAGAGCTCACTTACCGGTGTCCCAATTTTTACCTTTATATTGCCGCCGGCTTTGACGTCATTCCCTGTGTAAGTGATTCCCCGCTCAATCAAGGGCTTTTTATAGACAATCGCTTCGTAAATCGCGTAAACAGTCGAAATATTTTCGACCATTATCCCAATGTCCATGGGCAAAGCCTTTGAAGGCACCTCTTTGCCGAAAACGGCTTGAATAAGCTGTTTTTCGTTGCCTTGAGGGTATTTTATTCCTACTGTTTCCACAGTAATTGAAGGATCGCCCGCTAATCTGGAAGAAAAAATCTCTATCGCGTCCGGTTTATTTTCAGCGATGCTGATGACCGCTTTGTCTACTGAAAGGATTTTCATAATAATGCGAATACCTTCCAGAATTTCATCTGTTTTTTCGAGCATCATTCTGTGATCAATCGTGATGTAAGGCTCGCATTCCGTCCCATTAATGAGAAGCGTAGAAATCTTTTTGTCTTTTGGTGGATTTAATTTTATATGGGCAGGAAACATTTCTCCTCCCAGTCCTACAACGCCGGCCTTTTTTATCTCTTCCAGTAATTGAGCAGGAGATAAAGAGGAATAATTCTGTTTTCTTTCAACCCAATTTTTAACAATTCCGCCTGTCTCAATGACCACAATCTCCGTGCTTTTCAGGTTTAAGACAGTTCCTTTTTCAATTGCCTTAATTCTGCCGGAAACACTGGCATGGATAGGAACGGAGATATCTCCCGAGGCTTCACCAATTATTTGGCCCTCTTCTACTAGCTCTCCGGCTGAAACCACCAACTTTGGAGAAGTTCCCGCATTTTGAAAAAGCGGTATTCTGATCACTTTCGGCATATGGGCTTTTATCAGGAATTTATCCGCAGTCAGCTTGGAGTCATTCAACAGAATTCCTCCGGATTTAAAAACTTTTGCCTTTACTTTCATAAGAACCCCGGATTGAATAGTATAAAAATCAAGAGATTAATGATATTTTAAAAATGCCGTTTAGTCAATTTGGGAAACACTTGCATAAAACACTGAAATAAAATTCATTAATGCTTGACAGTAATTCGATTTGACTTTAAATTATGTGAGTCAAAAATGGCAATATTTTTTGTAGGGGATTTTTATGTGGAACGTGTTTCTTTTTGTATTCCCCTCTCTCATAATTGGAATATTTTTCGGTTACTTGGTTCGACTTTTGATAGCAAAGTATCGGTTGAATTCTGCTGAACAGGAGCGCAAGCGCATTCTGGAAGATGCTCTGCGGGAAGCGGAGACCAGGAAAAAGGAAATCCTTCTTGAGGCAAAAGCAAAGGAGATCGAAGAAAGGAAACAGCTGGACAGAGATTTTAAAGAGAGGAATTTTGAACTCCAACAAGCTCAAAAGCGTTTAGTCCAAAAGGAAGATACTCTGGATAAAAGAATGGAGAGCTTGGAGAGAAAAGAGAAAGAGTTGGACGATGAGGAAAAAGAGTTCAAACAAAGATCTGAAGAGCTGAAAAAGGCTTATGAAAAGCATTTGAGAGAGCTTGAAAGGGTTGCTCAGATGACCGCCGCAGAAGCAAAACAGCAGTTGATGAATGAGATGATCGATGAAGCGAAAAATGATTCTCTTGGAACCATTAGAAAGATAGAGGATGAAGCTCGCGATCAGGGCGAAATGAAAGCCCGGGAAATCATTGTTTCTGCTATTCAAAGAAACGCTGCGGAGGTAACAGCCGAAAGAACGATTTCTACCGTTACTTTACCAAATGACGAAATGAAAGGCCGAATCATCGGAAGAGAGGGCAGGAATATCAGGGCGTTTGAGTCTATAGCAGGCGTAGACCTGATTATTGACGATACGCCGGAAGTAGTGATTATTTCTTCTTTTGATCCTTATCGAAGGGAAATAGCGAAGCAGGCTCTGGAAAAGCTGATTGTAGACGGAAGGATCCATCCGGCTAGAATTGAAGAAATGATCGTGAAAATTGAAAAGGATATGGCTCAAGAAATGGTTGAGGCGGGAAAACAGGCTTGTATGGATCTGAAGGTAAACCTGCCGAGGGAATTATATCCTTATATTGGAAGGTTGAAATACCGTACCAGCTATGGCCAGAATGTTTACAACCATTCTGTTGAAGTGGCTAATCTTGCCGGTATGCTGGCAGGCGAGTTAAAGAGCAATATTGATCAGGCAAAGATAGGCGGATTGTTGCATGACATAGGGAAAGGCATTAAAACGACAGGAGAGGGAGTACATTCCACTGTGGGCGCTGAAGTTGCTCATAAATATGGGATGCCCGATAATGTTGTCAATGCTATAGCTTCGCACCATGGTGAAGTGGAAGCGAAATACGTTGAAGCGGCTATAGTGGCTGCGGCTGACGCGATTTCTGCGGCAAGGCCGGGCGCAAGAAGGGAATCTTTTGAGGATTATCTGAAACGTCTGCAGAACCTTGAGGCAATAGCGAATTCGTTTGAAGGAATAGAAAAAGCTTACGCGATTCAGGCGGGCAGAGAAATCCGGGTGTTTGTGGCAAGTGATTCTGTTACCGATGATAGAGCGATTATTATCGCCAAAGATATTGCGAAGAGAATTGAAACCGAAATGAAATACCCTGGACAAATCAAAGTTACGCTGATACGGGAAAAGAGGGTAGTGGAATACGCAAAGTAAAGAATTCAATGAATTTTTGAGGGGCTGTTCAAACAGCCCCTCTTTTATTTTAGGAGCAACTAGAACATGTCTGACTTTCCAAATTTTGAAGATTATTCTAAACCCTTGAGTCTTTCCTGTATTCGCCGTTTGAGTGAAGCAGGCTTTAATAAAGAATTTTCTATTATTGTCAAACGTGAAAAAGATCAATATGTATATGATATCGATGAAAATAAATATGTAGATTTTTATTTAAACAACGGCAGTGTGATTGTCGGCCATAATTACAAAACATTGACCCAATTTATGAAAAACGGTATTTCTACCGGAACTGAATCTGCGTTTTTGAATAAATTTTATTTAAAGCTTTCTCGCCTTTTCTCGGAAATACTTCCCTCGCCTTTTATTTCTTTTTTTAATAGCGAGGAAACAGCGCTTCTAGCGCTCTTAAAATCTACCGATGCGGTGAAAATAGGCGTTAATTCTTCCTTCCTGCAGGGAAAAATGAATACTTTGTTTTCTGGTCTGGAAATAGAAATAGCCAATCCAGCGGGTTCTTACGACCTGCTGCTTTTTGAGCCGATCGATTTTGAGAAGGATTTAAAGGGAGTTTCAACAAAAGGCTTTCAAGCGAAGAAAACTGCCTTCTTTGAAGGCAGGACAGCCTTTAGGTTGAAATGGGGTTTTCTGAAAAATCCAGGTGAGGCGGATTATATTATCGGGGGAAATTCTATTGCCAATGGTCTCTCCGCAGCGGTTGTATTCTCAAACCATGCGCTATCGGGCGAAAATATACCTATTTTTAAAGCTTTAGCTGTAATGGAAAGCCTAAAACTATATCGAAGGAAAATAGATTATTCTATTTTCGGTCCAGAAATAAAGTCACCTTTCATTGCTTTCCAAAGCAAGAGCATTTTCAAGCTAAAAAGGCCTTATGCTACAAACGATCTTTTGCCGAAAGGGATTGTCCTAAAAGGCGATACCGGCTTCACTTCACTTCTTCACACAGAGTTTGATATCAAGAGATTGGAAAGAGCATTGCAATGCTAAAAGCGTCAAACCCTTTTTCACTATTTCGCTGCCCTGCCGGCGAGGCCTACTTCCCTGTCTTGATCGTGACGATACTGCTCTTGATCACTTTTTCTTTATAAATTTCGGGGAGATTCTTTTTGACCATTTCTACCATCTCTTCTTCCGAAACAGAAGTAATTCTTCCGTTATCAAATTCCTGCGTCACCCAATTGTAAATTTCTTTAACGCCAGCATGGCCTTTGTGGATTTCTTTTGATTTATCAAGGTTGAAATAAACATTGACCCATGCGCAGATGCCGGCTGTTCCGGATTTGTCTGTAATCATGACTTCCGGCGAACGGCCGAGGATTTTCTTGGTATCAAAAATATTGTATATTTCTTCGTCTTTTAAGAGTCCGTCGGCATGAATTCCCGCGCGAGTGGTGTTGAAATCTTTGCCGACAAAGGGCATATTATTGGGAATGATGGTGTTGGTATAGGTTTCCAGAAAATCCCGGATTTTTGTGATAACCTGAAAATCCATCCCATTGGTTTTGCCGAACAATTGAGAGTATTCTACAGCCATAGCTTCCAGAGGAGTGTTCCCAGTCCTTTCGCCAAATCCCAGTACGGTGCAGTTTACAGCGCAGCAGCCGTAAAGCCAGGCTGTAGCGCCATTGACTAACGCTTTGTAAAAATCATTGTGGCCATGCCATTCTAATTGTTCAGAGGGAACGCTTGCGTATTCTTTTAAGGAATATATAATGCCCTGCACTGAGCGCGGTAGCGCGGTTCCTGGGTAATTTACCCCTAACCCTAGAGTATCGCAGGCACGAATCTTTATAGGAACCTTTGCCTCTACGGAAAGTTTCATTAATTCTGTCGCAAAAGGGATAACAAAGCCGTAAAAATCGGCGCGAGTGATATCTTCGAAGTGACAGCGCGGGATCACCCCAGCGGAAAGCGCGTCTTTAACGACTCCCAGGTATTGATCCATAATTTCCCCACGGGATTTTTTCATTTTCTTAAAAATATGATAATCCGAAACAGAAGTAAGAATGCCAGTTTCCTTTAACCCAAAGCTCTTCACTAACTCAAAATCAGATTTTGTCGCTCGTACCCAGGAAGTAATCACCGGGTATTTATAATCAAGGGCCATACATTTCTCAACCGCTTCACGGTCGCGTTTGCTGTAGAGAAAAAATTCTGTCTGGCGTATCATCCCGTTTGGCCCGCCCAGCTCGTGGAGTAAAGTAAAAAGTTTAACAATGTGATCTACTTCATAGGGCGGGCGTGCTTGCTGTCCGTCTCGAAAAGACGTATCCGTAATCCAGGCTTCCTTGGGTGTTTGCATAGGTACAAACCTTTCATTGAAAGGGATTCGCGGGATTTCATCGTAAGGGAATATATTCCGGTAATACTGTCCGCCTGGCTGGTCTACTAAAGTATAAATATCCGGTGTCGCGCGTAAACGCGCTGTTTTTTCGTCACGGTAAAGCTGTTTGTCTAAATTGTGTTCCATCGATAACCTCTTAAATAAGGATGATTTTAATAATTATAAAAAGCCGGCTTTCTTTTGGCAAGAATTGCGGAGCATAAAAATTTACAGAATTATAAAACGTTGTTAAAATAATACTCTCAAAATTGAAATGGGGAAAAGATGGCAAAAAATTCTGTGGGAATAGTGGAAACGAAGTACTTTACTTTTGCTCAGAAAGAAAGCGAATATCTGGAGCTGGATTCGGGCAGGCGTTTTGGGCCGATTACTATAGCCTATGAAATATATGGAGAAATGAATTTAGCCAAAGATAATGTGGTTTTGATTTGCCATGCTCTTTCCGGCGACGCGCATGTTGCCGGATATTATGGTGAAGTGGGACAAAAGCCGGGCTGGTGGGAAGACGCAATTGGGCCTGGTAAGGCAATCGATACCGATAAATACTTTGTCGTTTGTTCGAACGTGATTGGCGGGTGTTCAGGTACGACAGGCCCAGCTTCGATCGATCCCTCTACAGGGAATCATTACGGCAGTCATTTTCCTGTTGTCACCATTGGGGACATGGTTAAAGGTGAGGAAGCTTTGATCAGGTATCTGGGTATTCAGAAACTTCTGGCAGTAGTGGGTGGGTCAATGGGGGGAATGCAGGCCATCGAATGGGCCCTGCGTTATCCGGACGCGCTTCTTTCGGCGGTAGTTATCGCTTCTACCAGCAGGCTTTCTCCTCAGAGTATCGCTTTTGATGCTGTGGGCAGAAACGCCATTATTTCGGACAAGAACTGGCTGAATGGAAATTACTATAATAAAGAACTTCCTTCTAATGGATTGTCTATCGCGCGAATGATTGGGCATATTACCTATTTAAGCGATCAGTCGATGCACAAAAAATTTGGAAGAAGGCTTCAGAGCAAAGATCAATTTAGCTATGATTTCTCAAATGAATTTCAAATAGAAAGCTATCTGGACTATCAGGGTAATAAATTTGTGGAACGTTTTGACGCCAATACTTATCTTTATATTACCAAAGCGATGGATTACTTTGACGTGGCGAAGGTTTATGGAGAAGGATCGTTAGAAAAAGCACTGGAAAAGGTGAAAGCGCGTATGCTTCTCCTCTCTTTTACATCCGATTGGCTTTTTCCGCCTTACCAATCGAAGGAAATGGTAGACGCGCTTTTGAAGCATAAAAAGGACGTTACTTATTTCAACATTGAGTCTTCCTATGGTCATGATGCTTTCCTTTTAGAAGTTGAAAGAGAAAGCGAAATTATCAGAAAGTTTTTATCGGCAACCTACGAAAAATTTGCGGGAAATAAGAGGGCTTGAATGAAAAAATTTCTATCTGTTCTCGAAAATAGGGCGGATCTTTCTTTGATAGCGGAATGGATTGAGGCGGGGAGTAGTGTTCTGGATTTGGGCTGTGGTGACGGCAGGCTGCTTTATTATCTGATAAAAAACAAAAAAGTAAGCGGAATGGGAATCGAAATAGATCCGCAGAGAATGGTCAGCTGTATTGAGAAGGGAATTCCCGTAATTGAACATGACCTCAATGAAAAATTTGAGGAGTTAGGAGATCAGACTTACGATTATGTGATTTTGAGCCAGACTATCCAGGAAGTCCTCCATCCGGATTTGCTGATTGAGGAGATTCTAAGGGTTGGTAAATACGGCATTATTACATTTCCAAATTTTGGATATTACAGGGTTCGGTTGAGCCTTCTTTTTTCCGGGAAAATGCCCAAGTCAAAAACACTTCCTTATGAATGGTACGATACTCCTAATATTCACCTTTTGACTTTTGAGGACTTCAAAAATTTTTGTAAAAAAAGAGGAATAAAAATAATTCATACGTTTTACATTATAGGCAATCATTATAAAAAAAGGCCGTTTTTTCCGAATCTGTTTTCAGAGGGCTGTGCGGTGCTGATTTCCAGGTAATGGAGTTTTTATGAGACTTAAAAAGATAGAAGCGGTTATTTCCGGCAGCGTACAGGGAGTTGGTTTTCGCTATTTTGTTCTGAACGCAGCTGAGCTTTTGGGAATAACCGGCTGGGTAGCGAATCTCGCTGATGGCGGTGTAAAAACTGTTGGAGTCGGAGAGGAAGAAGATATAAAAGATTTTCTCATAAAATTAAGGCAAGGCCCCCCTCTCTCTTATGTTGAAGACGTAAAAGTTTCTATTCAAGACGTCTTTGAAAATGAGTTTTCCACGTTTGAAGTGACTTTTAATTAATGTCTTTTTTATTGATTTTCTTTTTTTTTACCTTTAATATGATAATAGAAGGGTGTTTTTCAAAACATGGGAGCAATCCATGATTTTTAAGTTTGTGATCTGCGGCAAGCAAGAACACATTGTCGGCTTTGAAAAAAAACTGCTGGATATTTTGCTCAGAATTTCCGGAAACAATGAGATGATTGCCCATGAAATTCATTTTTGCGTTCATGAAGCGGTTTTAAATGTTATTCAACACACCTACAAATGGAATCTGGAGTCGGCCGTTGAAATTCGATTGGATCTTGCTGACAAGAAAGAAAATGGCCAGATATTGGAAATTTATATCAAAGATACCGGCTCTCCCATTGACAAGCCAATTATTCCTCCTAAACAAATCGAACAGTTTCAGCTCAGGAAGCGAGGTTTATATATCATTAGCAAGATTATGGATGATTTTTATATTAAACCGGTAGGGAAAAGCGGTAATATTACCTATATGAAAAAGATTTTGCCTATGAAAGATAAAGTGAAAAACAAGTTGTAAAGAAGGAGCCGGATTTGGGAGTCAAGTTAAACGTAAAAGTCACCATGGTTAAAGACATCATAGCTGTGATCAAAATGAGCGGTGAATTAACTGTTTTTACTGAGGAATTTGATTTGCTCTATAAAGAAATATTGGCTTATATGAAACTAGGTGTTTACCGATTTGTATTGGACTTCAATGACTTGAATTATCTGGATTCTTCTGGTTTGGGTTTGATTATCCGTCTGGCAAAAAATGCCGCTAAGCATGAATTGATGGTCTGTGTAATTTGTGATCAGCCGCAGATTCGTCGTATTCTCGATGTTTCTAATGTTAATAAAATTATTCGCTTTGTGAGACATAAAGAAGAAGGTGTTGAATATTTCCTGGAGAAAAAAGGCGGCTTGCCTAAAAGTTTTTGAAAAGTTTCCGAAAATTAAGGATGTCCTGACAATTTTCGGAGGCTTTTCCTATGAACTTTCCTTTTCGGGCAGTCCTGGCGCTGCTTATTTTTTTTTATTCACCTATTTTTTCTTTGAAATCATTTCATTCGACAGAAGAGTTTTCTATAGAAAACAATAATTGGAAAGTGTTTCAGACAGACAATATTTCCCTTACCAAAATAAATCAAACAGAATTTTTCCAATTAAACGAAAATAAGGAAGAATCTCAAGAAAAATTGGATCTCTATCTTGACTTTGAAACTCCTTTAAAAGAACTTTCTCATTATAAAATTATCACAGCGAATTATGAGCAGAATAAATATCAGAATTTTAACGGCCAATATTCCGGGAAATTTTATTTTCAGGATCATTATATTTCTCTTTTGCCGCTTCCTTCTTCTGTTTTTTTCCCCGGGAAAATTTCAGGAAGTTTTACCATTGAATTCTGGGCCTATTTTTACAAAAATTATGATCACCAATACATGATTAAATATATGGGAAACAATCTTTCTGACGATCAGGATAAAAACAGTTACGGCTTTGCGGTTTATACCAGAAACAACAAAATAGTTTATCAATTTAATAATTTTTTCTGGTCGCCGAAAAAAGAGACTATTTCTATGGAGATTGAGGAAGAGGAAAATATTAAGCTGGAGCAATGGGAACACCATGCGTTAACATTTAATATTTTAAACGGAAAGCTTAGCGCTTTCAAAAATGGAGTAGAGCAGGAGGTGAAATGGGCGACTGTAGATGGAAAGACACTTTCGCCGATTCTGACCCCTTCCATTAAAGAGGAACTATCCACCCCCTTTCTCATAGGCCAGAACGGCATATTTGCCCTGGATAATTTTAAGGTCTTAAAAGATGTAAAAGAAAAATTTTATATTAAGAAATACAAAAATCAGGAGTCTGTTCTTGTTACAGATATCTATCACTTTTCGGAGAATCTTTCCGAATTGAAGAAGATTTCTTTTTCTTTCAAAACTCCTGAATACTCATTTTTAAAGCTGGCTTACCGGGTTTCCGGCCAATATTTCCGGCCGGATGATAAACAGGTCAAATGGGTCTATATTCAGAATAATATTGATCATTTTCCGGAGGATTTTAGCTGGGGAAAATATATCCAATTTAAGATTCAGGCTTATCCCTATGAAGATATGTCGGAGCCGCTCGTTATTAACGGTATCAAACTGTACCATAGCGCGGATGTGGCTCCTTATCCCCCTATCCTTATCAATGTAACTCCGCTGGATGGAAAGGTTGACATCGAGTGGATACCTTCTCCGGAGGACGATATCGCGGGTTATGAGATTTATTATGGCAATAGAAAAGAAGATTATATCTGCCGGGATGCGGCTGAAGGCAAATCTCCCGTTTTTGTGCCTGCTACAGACATTGGGAAAATAACGAAGAAAAATTTTATTTTGTCAGGATTGGTTAATGAAAATCCTTATTTTATAGCTCTTCGCTCTGTGGATAAAAACGGCCATAAAAGCCCGTTTTCAAAGGAAATTTATGTTCGTCCAAGCACTATCTATAATGAGAAGAAGTATAGTGTGGATAGGTAGGGTGAGCTAATCCGCCTCACCCCCCCTCAGGCTGTCGCTAAATTAATAATTCTAATGTAGCCGCGGGCTTTAGCCCGCGTAAATTAAGCGCAAGCTAAAGCTTGCGGCTGCATTTTTCAATTTAGCGACAGCCTGAGGGGTTGGGTTTTAAACGACTGGACAATTACCTTAATTTTTATTCTTCCCTCGTTCTTAACCGCCAGGGCGTAAGTATAATCTTCTTCCATAAGACTGAAAAAAAACCAACCAGGAAATCCGTTCTCGAGATTTTCTATAGGCACATCAAAAGTGGAAAGAGAAATCGAAAGTCCTTTTCCCAAAGCCTTAATATAGGCTTCTTTCAATGTCCAGATCTGGTAGAACGCTTTTCTTTTTTGGTTTTCTTCTGTAAGAGAAAGGATAAAATCCTTTTCGCGGGGCGAGAAAAAACGATTCGCGATTCCTTCCACGTCTATTTCCGGCTTATTGTATTCTACGTCTACACCGATCTCTGATTCCAGGCAGAAAGCAGCGGCAATCGATTCTCCGGAATGGGAAAGATTAAATTGAAAGGGCACTTCTTTCAATATTTGCAGCTCCGGTATGAGGTGAAGTTTTCCATAATTGTCTTCAAAGAGATGGACTTCTTGAGGAGGAAGATATAAATAACTTCCTATTATTTTTTTTAAAAAAAACCGCGAAGCTAAAAACTCTTTCTTTTTAAAATCCACCCGGTATCGATGGTATTTTGAGAGCTCGAAGTTGTCTAAAATGGAAAGATCCCTGCTTTCAGATAGCAAATGATCCACCCGGCTAATATAAAGATGGGCTTCACAGCTTGAAAGTTTTTGGAAAAAGCTCACGCCACAATCTCCGTTCCTATTCCCGCATCAGTCAAAAGCTCGAGGAGTACTGAATGCTCAACCCGGCCGTCAATAATGTGTACTTTTTCGACTCCTCCCTTGATCGCCTTTAAAGCGGAATCAACCTTTGGGAGCATACCTTTAGAAATAACCCCTTGTTCTTTGAGTTTGCCAATTTCTTTTTCATTGATGCTGGGAATAAAAGTCGACTCATCTTTTAAATCACGATAAATTCCTTTGATATCTGTCATATAAATTAGCTTTGCCGCTTTTACACTTTGAGCGATTTCTCCCGCGGCGGTATCCGCGTTGATGTTGTAAGTCCTTCCGTCTATTCCAATAGCTACAGGCGAAATAACTGGAATATAGCCTTCTTTTTTTAAAGAAAAGAGTATCTCAGGGTTCACTTTTACAATCGAACCGACCTGTCCGAAATCCAACCCCTTTCCGCTTTTATCTTCTTTTTTCTTTGCGACAATCAAGCTGCCGTCTTTGCCAGAAATGCCGACCGCTTTTCCTTCTTTTGCGTTAATCATTCCCACCAATTCTTTATTGACCAGGCCGCTTAAAACCATCTCAGTGATTTCCATGGTCTCTTCATCTGTTACTCTGTGCCCTTCAATAAAAATGGCTTCTTTACCCAGGCGCTCCATCAAGCTGGTGATATGCGGGCCTCCTCCATGTACCACCAGAACATCGATGCCGATGAGCTTAAGGAGAACAAAATCCTCAATGATCTTTTCTTTGAGTTTTTGGTCTTCCATCGCGTTGCCGCCGTACTTAATCACTACCATTTTGCCGCAAAATTCCTTAATATACGGCAGCGCTTCCATAATAATCCTTGCTTTTTCAATGTATTTCTGCATAATTCATCTCCAATTTTATATTAGGCTTCACAATGGAAAAACAGGACTTCATTTTAAAAGATTTATTGTTTTTTTTCATCTTTTTTGAAAAACAGGTTATAATAGTTAGCAGGGAGGTTTAAAATGATTAGGCGATTTTTGTTTTTGTTTATCTTTATCAGTTTATTCTTTTTGGAATGTTTCAGCATGGAAGACGATTCATTGAAAAAGAGTGTGATCCCAAAAAATGGCTGTTATACAGGCGCCTATGTGAATGATGTTTTTATAAAAGACTTTGAGGAAATGGCGGGAAAAAATTTTTCCATTGTTTCCATTTATTTTTCGATTAATACTGGAACGGAAGACCTTCCGGTGGATTATTTAAAAGCATTCTGGAAGCTGGGGCATTATTCCGCTTATACTATGGAACCCAATGCCTGGACTCTGCGAGAGATAATCGATCGAAAACATGACAGCTATTTGAAGAAGATAGCCACTCAGGCAAAAAAGTTTGGGAAGCCGTTTTTCCTTCGCTGGATGCATGAAATGAACGGAAACTGGTATGCATGGAGTGGCAGTAAGAACGGCGGAGCAGAGACCTCCAGCTATGGGGATCCTAAAAAACCGGATGGCCCGGAAAGGTATGTCGACGCCTGGCGTCATATTTATAAATTATTTCAGAAAGAAGGAGTTAAAAACGCTATCTGGGTCTGGTGCCCGAATGAGGATATTCATCTGGGTGAATGGAACAATATTGAAAATTATTACCCGGGCGATGAGTATGTGGATTGGCTTTCTATGGATGGATACAATTGGGGTACTACCTCCTATGTGCCAGGTTCTGTCTGGAGAAGTTTTTCTGAAATTTTTAAACCAGTATATGATGCTATGGGAAAGTTTAATTCAGATAAACCTATTATGATCGGAGAATTTGCTTCTACGGAAAGCGGCGGGAACAAAGCCGCATGGATCAAAGACGCTTTCAAACAACTGAAAAAGAATTTTCCGAGAATAAAAGCTTTTGTTTATTTTAGTATTTATAAAGAAACGGATTGGCTCATAGATTCAAGCGATGAGAGCGCGGACGCTTTTGCTGAGGCTATGAAAGACCCGTTTTATCTGGAGCATATAAAGTAGGTTTAAGAACGTACGTTTATAGGCGTTTTATAGGCGTTTTTATAGGCGCGGTTAATTAACCGCGCCTATAA
>JAGVOW010000012.1 GCA_020052515.1 Brevinematales bacterium
CGCCGGCGGTGCAGTCCCGAATTTAGCTAAGACGCTCTTTGAGAAGGCCGCAAAGTGGAGCGGGGAAAAGGGCTTTAACGATGATGTGACGTTGTTGAGCATTGAGGGGTAATTTTTATTTCTTCGTTATAACTTCAATTTCTTCAACTTTCTTGAAATCACTAACATTAATGGTTGCGATTTTTGTTACCCCCGGATCATGACGGATACAATTTCAAAATCATAGGCCTGGTTGCCCAATGGTTTGTACTTTAGAACAAGCCCTAAATATGATAACGATAATTCAATTTGAAATCAAATTTAAGTTAAAAATCGTTGCGCTGGTATTGTTCGTAGATTGGGATGCTCGGTTTTGGCAAATATCCTCTGTCTGAAAAACGGGCAAAAATGCCTCGAGTTTTGAACGCTTTCTGCCGAAAAGTGAAGGGTTAAATTGACCTGAAAGAGTGGTGAAATGCCCCCAAAGAATACTTATAAAACTGTTTCGGATGATGAGCTTTTCGGCGTTCTGGAAAAAGACAAAAAAGCCGAAAATGAATTCTACAGGCGTTATAAAATAAGGGTAAAGAGCTTTCTCAAAAATTACAAACTCAATCCGATGGAAAGAGAAGACATGATTCAGGAAGGTATGATCGGCCTTTTTCATGCCATACAGACCTTCGATAAAGAAAAGGGTTTTCAATTTTCAACTTATTCTAATGCCTGCATCAGAAATAGAATATACAACGCTTTAGATAAGTATTGGAAACACCGGAAAAAAATAGACGCGGGGAAAGACATAGAGGAAATGGTCGCGAAGAGCGATCCCGAAAACGATACGATTCGAATGGAACTAAAAGAAAGCCTGAAAAGCGGAATAGCGAGTTTGACAGAATTAGAGCAAAAGATTGTCAGAGAATATTTAGAAAGAAAAAGTTATAAACAAATTGCGGAAGAGCTTGCTATTTCGTCAAAAAAAGTAGATAATATTCTGGTAAAAGCAAAAACAAAACTTTCACATTATCTTCAGTCTTATCATAGGAGAAAGGAAAAATGATCCGCTTTCTCAAGAATTTTTTCAAGGGCATTGCTCCTTCATTAATAAGAAGACTCAAAGTTTATGGCGGAATAGCCGCTTTGATTTTATATTCTATAAGAAGTTATTTCGAAGATAAAAAAGGGCGGTCTAGAATTAATAAGGTAATCATTATGCAAGTGTATTTTACCGGAAATCTGGCCCTTAAAATTATCAGCCTGGTGGCGCTGGCGCTTGGAGCTATTACGGTTTTACAGCTTTTTACCCAGCTTTCTAAGTTCGGCGCCCTGGAATATGTAGGAAAAATTTTGAATATAGTGATCGTCAGAGAACTAGGCCCTATTCTTACGGCGTTTATTGTCATCAGCCGTTCGGGTACAGCGATAGCCGCGGAGATCGGGACAATGATGGTCAATGACGAAGTAAACGCTCTGGAAATGCTGGGGATCAATACATTAAAGTTTGTCGCCTTTCCCAGAATCGCGGGAATGGTGATCGCCATGGTTCTTTTGACCATTTATTTCAGCGCGATTGGCCTCATAGGCGGGTTTCTAGTCGGCAATATTTACGCGGATATCACGTTTGACATGTTTTCTACCTATGTGATGAATTCTATTACGGTAGTGGATATGTTGACCAGCATTATTAAGAGCGCTGTTTTCGGCGTTTTCATTTCGACTATCGCTATCTATTATGGATTTCAGGCGTTTGAGTCAACGCAGATCCCTCAGGTTACCACAAAGGCGGTTGTAAGTTCTATTTTTGCGCTTTTTGCGGTAGATGTGTTTATTACTTTAGTGACTTATTTGTAGGTTGATTATGGGAAGCATTTTAATAAAAAACATTCTTTTGAAATACGATACGGCGAGCGTCATTAATGATTTAACTGAGCGGATTGAAGACGGAGAAACTTATGCTTTGACCGGCCCTTCCGGTTGTGGCAAAACGAGCTTGTTGAAAATTATAGCCGGCCTCGCTCTGGTAAATGGCGGAGAAGTGATTGTAGGCGGTAAAGATATTCTCCGGGTTAACCAGAAACAGATGTTGGATTATCATAGAATCTGCGGATTTGTTTTCCAGAATTCCGCTTTGATCAGCAATATGAGTATTTATGAGAACCTGTCGCTTTATTATAATTATCATACGGACCTGACGGAAAAGGAAATTTATGAAAAGATCAAATTCTTTCTGGATTATGTTAATTTTACGGACGATCTGGCCAGTCGTCCCGCTGTCTTGAGTACAGGGGAAAGAATGTTGATTAATATTGTGAGGGCAATTTCCCATGACCCGGAATTTATTTTCTGGGACAATCCATTAGCCTCATTGGATCCTATTTACCAGAAAAGGACAAAAAACATTATTCTGGATTTGAAAAAAAAGCGTAAAACGATGGTCTTAGTTTCTAATGATTTTGATTTTATGTTTTCAGTTGCCGATAAAATAGGGGTGCTATATCAAGGCAAATTGATAGATAGCGGTACTCCGGAAGACATTCGGCAGTCCGAGCATGAAATAGTGAAAGAACTTCTGGGAAAAGAATAAAGGGACCCCCTAACCCCCTTAAAGGGGGTTAGGGGGTCAAAGGAGATATATTATGCCGTTTACCTTTAAAAACGCCCAAAAAGCTGTTTCGCTTTTTTTATTAGTGGGATTGTTTTTCTTCATTGCCGTGTTGGTCCTGATAGGGAAGGGGAGCGATCTTTTTACTTTCAAGGACTCCTATTATACCCTGTATGATGAGGGGTATGGCTTATCATCGGGGATGACAATCAAGTACAAGGGGATTAATGTTGGAAAGATCAAAAAATTGACCCTCACTCCGGATGAACAAAAAATTAAATTGGAAGTGTTGATTTTTTCTGATTATAGAAATTTGATAAAAGAAGACGCTGTATTGAAGGTCCAACCGAGCCTTTTAGGGGGCGCCAATATAATTCTTTTATCCAGTCCGGATTCTGGCGGGAAAGTTCTTCCAGCCGGCAGCGAAATTTTCTCTTCGGATATGGAAAAAGGGCAGGAAATAATGCAGCGGATTATGGAAAGCAGCCCGAAAAAGGAAGACCTGACCGGGAAAATAAAAGAAATTCTGGATTATGTGGCGGAATTGAAGCCGGTGATTAACAGCACTTTGGTTAATGTCCGCGATTCTACAGCGAGCTTAAAATCCATTTTGAGCGGACTGAAAGGGACGGAAAACACGGCGCTTTCGGATAAACTTCTGGCTTCTTTGGACAATGTGAAAACAATGACTAAGAATTTCAAAGACCTTTCAACGGAATTGAATTCAGAAGACAATACGATCGGGGCTATTGTCAAGGATAAAAAGAAACTTTTTAAGAAATTGGATAGCACGCTGGATTCTATTGACGCTTCTTTAAAGAATGTCAAAAATTTAAGTGACAAATTCAAAGACCTTCCAGATGACGCGAAAAGGACAATCATTCTCCTGAATGACAATCTCATTGAATCCAAAAAAGTTTTGACAGGCTTGAAAAATGTGTTGGGCGGGGAAAAGGAAACGGACAAGAATATTAAATCGGGAGGCAGAAACTAATGAAAAAGATAGTTGTTTTAGGCTCTGTTTTATTCTTGCTTTGTTCCTGCGCTTCCATCGCGAAAAACACCATGCAAAAGAAGATAGAAGACACATTGGCCGTGGGCGTTACGGAATACAAAAAGGGCAATCTTTCTTCCGCGCAGATTTTTTTCGAGCAGGCCCTGAAAGACGCTTATGCTGTGGATAATAGTGATGACGAGATCAGCGCTTTGCAGAATCTTTCTCTGCTTTACCTTCAGAAAAGCGACTTTTCAACCGCGTCTAATGCGATCTTTACGGCAAAACGGATCGCGGATAAAGAAAATATATCGAATTACAATTTTTCTATTCTGATGGGGTTCGGAAAATATTATCAGGAAATTGCTTCAAGTTCTGCTGATTACCAGACAGCGCTGTCTTACTATCAATCATCCTTAGAATGGGCTAATAAAGAAGAGGAAAAGGCCCTGGTTTACAATAATATTGGGATAGTAAAAATCAAACAGGGGGCTTTTGATGAAGCCTTTGATTGGATCGAAAAATCAAGGCAGATCCATGAATCCAAAAAGGTTTTGGAAGGATTGGCGGATAATTATTTTAATCTGGGCGAGCTCTACCGCAAGAAAAACGATAATCCCGGTGCTCTGACTAACTATTTTCTCGCATTAAAGCAGGATAGGGCGCTGGAAAATTCCGGAAGTATTCTGGAGGATTTAAAGAATATCGCGGCTATTTATGAAACTATCGGGGATAAGGATAACGCGCTTTATTATTATTCAAAGGCATTGAAAAACGCCGAAAATTCTGGAAATATTACTTCGGCAAAGACATTGAACGAAAAGATCAGTCAATTGCACTAGCTGTCAGCTATTAGCTATTAGCTATTAGCTTTTAGCCGCTAGCAGCTGACAGCTAATGGCTAATAGCTTTCTTATACACTTCCCACATAGCGATAGCGGAAGCGACAGAAACATTGAGACTATCTATCTTTTTTGTGGTTGGGATTTTTACCAGCGTGTCGCAGTTTTTCTTTACCGATTTTCGGATGCCTTCCCGCTCTGAGCCTACCACAAGGCAGATTTTCCCTTTAAAAGGCGTCTCTTCTATAGAGACTTTAGACTCTCCCGCCAGGCCATAGACAAAAAACTCTTCCGCTTTCAATTGAGTAATCAGGGTGTTGATATTGTTTACATAGATAATTTTCTGGTAATACAGCGCTCCGGCCGAAGCCTTTATTGTCTGAGGCGTAATGCGGGCGCTGCTGTCATTCGGAAGAAAAACGGCGTCAAAACTAAATAAGGCCGCGGATCGGATGATAGCCCCCAGATTGCCCGTGTCAGTAACACCATCCAGGACAAGCACCGTATTCAAATCTTCCCAGCGGTCAAAACCCGATTCCTCTTCCATAACATTAGGCGGTAAGTCCATCTGCGCGATAATTCCCTGGTGCTTAAATGTTCTGGAAATCTGATCCAGCATCTTCTCATTTAAGAAACGAATGGGGATTTTTTTTTCTTCTAATCTGTCTATCAGCTTTTCAAACTTTTCTTTTTTCTTCAAGTCTACCATCACTTCGCGGAGTGAGAGGTTTTCCAACAAAGCTTCTTCTACCGAGTTTCTACCATATATAATCAAGCGCATCTCCTTCTGCCTCACCCCCGTCCCCTCTCCAAGTCTGGAGAGGGGTATCGAACTAAGTTAGGCGTGGAGATTAATATACAGCATTTTCTTCGAAATTTCAAGAAAAGAAAAAATTTTACTTGACACAATACCCTTTTGGATATATCCTTTAGCAAGGAAATGGACATGGAATTAAAATTTTATATGACTTCAGACGGAAAACAACCCGCCCTTGAAGTTATCAAAAGCTTTGAAAAAGTTGACCGTGCTAAAATTTATGGATGTCTTGAAAGCATTGAATTGCTTGGTTTTGATACTCCGAGAGTAGAATTCCGTCATATTGAAGGAAAACTTTGGGAGATTAAAATAAAAAGCGCTTCCGGCGGCTATCGTGTTTTTTACTTAGTTATTCAGAAAAATATGCTTGTCTTGCTCCATACTTACAAGAAACAATCCCAAAAAGCCCCTGATAGGGAAATCAAGACCGCTATGAAGCGGCTTAAGGAGGTACTTGACCATATGAAACCGATTACCTTACAAGAAGTGATCGTAGAAGAGATGAAAGATGAAGAATTCGCCATTTTGTATGAGAAAGAAAGGGTTATAAACAAGATTGCCTGCGCCATTGTGGAAATGAGACAAAGAAAGGGCTTGACTCAATCCGAGTTAGCTGAAAAAGCCCATACAACCCAGCCTGTAATTGCCCGCCTTGAGAGAGGCGCAGACTCCAGAATTCCTTCGCTTGAACTTCTCGGAAGAATTGCCCATGCTCTCGGCAAAGAAATAGTTATTGACTTCAAACCCGTTCATCAACATTAACACCTTTTTTTAAATTTCAAGAAAAGAAAAAAACCAATAAAATTCTTGATTATCCTTTTTATTAGCCTTAAGATATAAGGCAAAAAAATTCCACTCTTAGAAAAACGGTCAAATAATTGCAAAGAAAGGAGAAGAGATGGGGGAATATTATTTGGGTTTCGAAAAACCGATCCAGGAGATAGAGAAAAGCATTAATGACTTGAAGAATGTGCAGGAAAGGGATAAGCGCATTGACTTCTCTTCGGAAATCGGCGAGCTGGAAAAACAGAGGGATTTTATTATGGAAACACTTTACAAAAATTTAACTCCATGGCAGATTGTTCAGGTAGCGCGGCATCCGGAACGGCCTCTTTTTCTGGATTATATCCGGATGATTTTTGATGAATTTATGGAGTTTCATGGGGACCGTTACTTTCAAGATGACAAGTCTATTATCACCGGGCTGGGGCGTATTGGCGATCAGAAGTTTGTGGTGGTAGGAGAAGAGAAAGGCCGGAATACAAAGGAAAAGATATACCGGAATTTTGGCATGCCTCAGCCGGAGGGCTATCGCAAGGCTTTGCGGGCCATGAAAATGGCTGAAAAATTTGGAAGGCCGGTTTTGACTTTTGTGGATACGGCGGGAGCCTATCCGGGGATGGAAGGCGAAGAAAGAGGCCAGGGAGAAGCGATCGCTAAAAATCTTTTCGAGATGTCAGCGTTAAAAACGCCTATCATTTCTGTTGTCATTGGGGAAGGCGGAAGCGGCGGCGCCCTTGCTATAGCGGTCGCCGATAGGGTGCTTATGCTGGAGAACTCAGTTTATTCCGTGATTTCACCGGAATCATGCGCGACTATTCTCTGGAAAAATTCCGCTAAAATGGAACAGGCCGCTAAAGCTTTGAAAATGACCACGAAAGATTTAATCGGCTGGGACATTATTGAAGAGATTATTCCTGAGCCAAAGGGCGGAGCCCACCGGAACTACGAGGAAACAATGGCGAAAGTAAAAGAAACGGTTCTTAGGCATCTTTCTGAGCTTTCAAAATTATCAACGGCAAAGTTGGTTCAAAAACGCTATGAGCGCTTTAGAAAACTGGGGAAATTTGAAAAAATATAAAATCATTGGAGGAAATCGTTATGTCTGGCCTCGCAAGCGAATTGATCTCGATGGAAGATCACCATTCTTTGTTTGAAAACGAAATTAGAAAACTACCGGTGCCGGTTTGTTCGATATTTCTAAAAGACGGCAGGATTGTTCCGGCTTCTTTTCAGAAGACAAACCAGGCCATCGGCAGCCCGGATGCCGAAAAGGTAAATCATGAATTTCCAAAAACGGTAAAAGAAAGTGAGAATAAAATATTAGAGACAGTGCCTCTTTCTCGGGCTTCTGCTTCCGGGAAGCGTGTGGCTGTTCTTTTTTCGGGAGGTCCGGCAGCGGGCGGGCACAATGTCATTGTCGGCCTGAAAAAAGCATTAGGGGGAAACAATACGCTTCTTGGGGTGAAGGGCGGGCCTAAAGGCCTCATTGAAGGCAAACTTTTTAAGATCAAGGAAGGAGATATTGCAGGTATTATCAATACTGGCGGATTTGACTTTCTGGGCTCGGATAGGACCAAAATCAAGACGGAAGAGCAGTTTGCCGCTGTAAAAAAAACCGCGAAGGATTTCCAGCTTTCCGGGATCGTAGTGGTAGGCGGGGATGACTCCAATACCAACGCGGCTGTTCTGGCGGAATTGCTTTCAGACGATAAAGTCCAGGTGATCGGCGTGCCTAAGACGATTGACGGTGATCTGCAGATCGGCGGCCTTCTGCCTATTTCATTCGGGTTTGATACCGCTACAAAGGTTTATTCCGAATTGGTGGGTAATATTCTGCAGGATACGCCTTCTTCCAGAAAGTATTGGCACTTTATCAAACTGATGGGGCGTTCGGCCAGCCATGTGGCGCTGGAAGTGGCGCTTCAGACAAAGCCGGCTATTACTTTGATTTCGGAGGAAATTGAAGAAACGAAAATGTCCTTAGAAGGCATTGTCAGTCATATCTGCGATATCGTCGCGAAAAGGGCGGCTAAGGGCATCAACCACGGGGTAGTGGTTGTTCCTGAAGGGCTCATTGAGTTTATTCCGGAAGTGAAGCGTTTGATTACTGAGCTTAATGAGACTATGGCAAAATTTGGAGAAGATATCAATAAAATGAATTTCTTTGAGGAAAAGAAAGACTTCCTTTATAAAAAGCTGACCGCTGAATCCACAAAATTAATGGCTACATTGCCCGATGAGATAGAGAAAATGCTTCTGTTAGATCGGGATTCCCATGGCAATCTGCAGGTGTCGCAGATTCCAACGGAAAGACTTCTCATTCAGATGGTCGAGGAAAAGCTTTCTGAAATGAAGCGTCACCCGGATGAATTCAAGCACCTCAATCTGAGCGATGAAGAAGCGAAGTGTTTTATGGCTTCAAAATTTGCTACCAATTCTCACTTTTTTGGTTATGAGGGCCGGTGCGGTGCGCCGACGCTTTTTGACGCGGCCTATACTTTGAATTTAGGCCTGGCGGCTGGATCTTTGATCTTAGATGGGAAGACGGGTTATATTGTTTCCATCACTGAGCTGGACCGCGGCGGTAAAGTCCAGGCGCTTCCTCTTACAGGGTTATTGAATATCGAGAGAAGGCATGGCAAAGACGAGATGGTGATCAAGAAAGGATTGGTGGAGATAAATTCGCCCGCCTTTGCTTATTTCGCGGAGCGGCGCGGTGTCTGGGCGGAAAAGGACCTCTTTACCAGCCCTGGCCCCAGACAGCTCTGGGGGCCTATTTCGAAGCAGATGCCGATCAGCGTCGCGTTAAACCGCGGCTGTGACAGTATTCGGTTTGATCTGGGGAAAGAAACCTCCCTGTAGGGGTTAGGTTAATGGCATTAGTTGTACCGATAGATTATCCTATTACCGGCTTATTGCGCCAGCGAAGAATTAAATGCATTGATTGTAAAAAAGCGGAAGAACAGGATATCCGAGCTTTAAGGATCGGTATATTTAATATTATGCCGGAAGCGGAAAAATATGAGTTCAGCGTTTTAAGCCCTCTGGGCCGTTCGATCATTCAGATCATTCCAGTTTGGATCAAGGCCAGCCAGCATCATTACATCAGCAGCGACAAAGACCATATCGAAAAGATTTATCAAACATTCGAGCAAGCAATAAAGGAAGAACCTTTAGACGGGCTGATCATTACAGGCGCTCCGGTAGAAACCATGTCTTTTGAGGATGTCTCCTATTGGGGAGAAATAAATTTATGATTTCTATTATAAAAGGAAAGTTCAAGTCTGGAAAAACCAGCTCGATTTTATCCCGGGTTTCTCGGGAGATAGAAGAAGGGCGCGCTCCTCTGGTATTGGTTCCCACTCGGATGGAGCAGGATGAGCTTACCCGGAAGCTGGCGATATCTCTGCCTTCTCAACGGGGTTTTGCCGGAAAAGTTTTCTTTACTTTGAGCGAAATTCTGGATTTTATTATCTTGAAAAGCGGAGTAAAGGCCGCGCGTCTGAACAATTTTGAGGCCTTCATTTTGATTAAGCTCATCATTGAAGAAAACAAGGCTGATTTTATTTACTTTCAAAATATGGATTCTTATCCCAGTGTGATCCGGCTGATTCATTCCATCTTGATGGAGCTTCGCGCTTCTGTATGGAAAAGAGGTAATTCTTTTGCTCCTGAATTGGACCAGGCAAAATGGAAGGATCTTTTTCTGATTTATCAAAAATATGAGGAGAAACTATTAGAAAAAGGCCTTTATGACAGTCCCGGACTGTTTCAAAAGGGCGTTGAAATTTTTGAGAAAAATGATGTTCTGGATTATTCTTTGCTGGCAATAGATGGATTTTTCGATTTTTCAGAGAGTCAATTTGAGTTTGTAAAGGCCATTATCCATTGCTTTGAAAAACGGGGCCTGCCGGCTATTGTGTCGCTCTTAGATAGCGATAGTCCTGTCGCGCTTTCGACATGGAAAAATTTTGAAAGCCATTTTGAGCTTTCTGTGGAAACCCTGGATGAGCCGCCGGATACTCATGCGGATACTTCTACGATCTGCGCTTTCGGCAAATACCGGGAAGCGGAGAGAATCGCCAATGAAATAGAGCGTTTGAGGATTGAAAAAGCCTATTCTTACAGCGACATCGGCGTGATAGTCCGTAATTGGGAGGGATACTCCAGCGCATTAGAAAGCGTCTTTAAAAGGTTTTCTATTCCCTATTATTCGAGTAAAGACAAGCCGCTGAAAGAAAATCCGGCGGTTCTTTTTCTTTACACCATTCTGGAATGCGCGCTTCAAAAGAAATCGATAGACAACATAGAAATATTGGGCATTGCCGGTTCCAATTTTGTGACCAATCCAGAGGTTCACAAACTCCTTGAAATTCCGGCTATTTTTTCTTCTTATATCCGCGCGGGCCAGAAGGGGTGGAAGAAGGAAATCGAATCCCGCCGGGCTTTTTACGAAATGCTTTGCGCTCAGAATATCGTGGAAGAGGAAGATGGTTTTTCTGTAGAGGAAATCCGCCGGAAGCTAAAGGTACTCAACAGAATCGAAGGGCCTCTGGTTCAATTTTTAGAGCTGGTTTTTTCGCTGGAAGAAAATTTTACATTGGACAGCTTTTTACTTTATTTTTCGAGAATATTGCACGAATTGGGGCTGAAGGATTCTTTGAATGTAGATGATGGATTTCTTTCGGCAAAAGATTTTACGGCTTTCAGAAAGTTAAATGAAAGCCTTCTTTCACTTAAAAAGGCTTTGATGGTATTCGGCAAGAAAAATTTCACAAAGGAAGATTTTTTTTCTTTATTCGATGGCCTCATTCGGGATATCAATTACCGCTATAGTTATTATCCGGCGGATGGGGTGAAAATTCTTTCTCCCTTTGACGCGAGGGGCAGCGCCTTTAAAGCGGTGTTTATTGTGGGACTCAATGAGGGAGAATTTCCGGCGGCTCCCGGCCTTTCCGTGCTGGATTACTCGGAGAAAAGACGGCTGAATCTTCTGGCAAACCGCCTGATTTTACAGGATGAAGAAAAGCAGAATAATCTGGAACGCCTCGATTTTGCCGTCGCTTTAAGCCGCGCGGAAGAAAAAGTATACTTGTGCCGTACGCCCTTTGACGAATCCGGCCGTCAGTTATTGCCCTCGCTTTTCTTCTTGTCCGCGCTCAAAAAGGCCTGCCTGCCTGAGAATAATGAGGAAGAGCTCAAGATGTTCTCCATTGTGCCTTCCGAATCATGGCTTTCCCTGTTTGACCTTCCGCTTCTTTTACAAAGCGATCTGGACAAGCTGGACCTGGAAACAAAAAAGCGTCTTTCAAAAAAGTTTGACTTTATTCCATCTCGAGATAGAATGGTAGAGTATTTCAGCGCGTTGTCAAAGGCGGATGATAATCCGGGGAGGCTTTTTTTCGGCGATTTAGGGTGGAATGAAGAGTCTTTGATTTGCTCGGAAAATCGGCGCTTTGTGCAGGAAAAAATGAATAAAATGGTTTTCAGCAGTTCCAGCCTGGAGAAATTCGGCAATTGCCGCCATCAGTTTTTCTTCCGTTATATTTTAAATATTACGGAGGAAAGTTACCCCCGGCAGGAAATAGAATCAGTCTTCAAGGGGCTTTTTTACCACGCTGTTTTAAAGGAATATGTTGAGAAAACAAAGGATGAGCATGGGGAAGTTATCCTGGGCGACAGGGAGAGGTTTCTAAAAATTCTCTCGGAATCTTTAGAAAAAACTTTTCTGGATTTTTTATATAAAGAAGGGGAACAAAGCCTCTTTAGAATAGAGAAAAAACATTTTGAAAATGTCCTGAAGAATTTTATCCAATTTGAAGCGGGCGGTCTGAGGAACGATGCCGATCCGAAGGAATTGGAACTATCTGTTCAAGGGGAAATCAAACTGGGGGAAAACAGAGCTTTTAAAGTTACGGGAGTGATTGACCGGGTGGATCAATTCCGGGAACTGGACAAAGATTTTTTCCGCATTATTGATTACAAGAGCGGCGCGGTGGAACGATTGAAGAAGGATTTCAAGATTCCCTTGAAGCTTTTTCAGGGCTTTATTTACGCGAGGCTTTACGGAAAGCCTATCCGGGAAATTGTCTATGTTTCCATAGAAAAAAACGGCAAGAATAAAAAAGTAGAAATTCTGCCCTTTTCCGCGCGCTACAATAGAAAAACAAAGGATTGTGATGTCAAAATTCAAAATCTGGAAGATATCTGGTTTCAAAAGGAAAAAGAGCTCTGTGCTCTGTTTGGGTTAATAGAGCAGGGAAATTTCTCGCCGTTTTCTATGGAAAAAGATTTTTCTTCAGATGTTTTAGATTTTTATCGCCTTCTTTTGCCTGAAGGCGAGGAGCTTTCTTTTGAGGCGGAAAGAAAATGCCTGACCTGCGCTTATCAGAAAAGCTGTTTGAGAAAAGAGAAGCTGTTGTAATCCTTTTTTTCTTTGCGCAGTTTTTTTTCTTGTGTTATGATAATTAATGGGAATTTTTGACTGCCTCACCCCCCATCCCCCTTCTCCGCAAGTGGAGAAGGGGGCCGGAGGGATGAGGCTGATCGAGGGCGCAATGGAATTAAATGACCTGAAAATTAAAAATTTGATCAGAGATTGTTTGTCTGCCGGCGAGGGCGGCCAGTCCCAGTTTTTTCAGAAACTGCGTGAAGAAACAGAACTTTATGTCTATAATTTCCCCCGGCTTGCTTACAAAAAAAAACTGGATATTTGCTCAGATTTTTATATTTATATGGTGAGCCGGTTGGAGAAGGTTTTTCAAAACTTCCCTTTAGACGCGGGTATAAAATTCAAAACTTACTTTAACGCGGCTCTAAAAAATCATTTTTTAAATTTTATGCGTTATCAAAAGCCTGCGCAAAGAAATGATCTCTGCATTGATGATTACGCGGATGAAGTTTTTGTGGAATTTTTTGAGCAGGAGGACGCTGTCTTTGAGGATTTAAAAGAAGGCCTTTCCATGCTGGGGGAGGCAGACCGGATTATTTTAAAGCTTTATTATATTCCCGAATCTTTAGACACATCTGAAAGCAGAAAAGCGTGCGAGCTCTTTTCCATTTCTCCGGGAGATTTTATCAAAATACAGAAAGATCAGGTTGCCGCGAACCTACAGGAAATCAAACGGCTTCGTGAAACAGCCGAAAAAATCGGCGGGATAAACCAGATTTTATTGGGTTTAAAATCCAGGTTGGGCAAAGGCGGTTTAGGTGCAGAGAACAGCTTGCTTGAAGCGAGTGAAATGATGCAAAAGATTGCTCGTTATGAGGCCGTTAAAAACAGAGAAATCCGCTCTTTGAAAATACCTGAGAAATCTATTTTTAAAAATTTTGCCTCTTTGTATAAAAACGCTGTTGTCGCTAAACAGCGGTTGGAACTGGCGAGAAGGAAGCTGAAGATTGAACTGATGCGCCTTTTAAATAAAAACAAGGGGTTGTTAAAATGAACAGTTGTGATAAATATGGAGAACTGGAACTTCTTCAATATATGGATGGGAGTCTTGTTGATAAGAAAGGGTTTGAGGAACATCTTTTAAAGTGCGAAGAATGCTTCCTTGAACTATTGGAATTGAATAGAATTGAAGCCCGAATGGACAATTTAGAGGCAAAGCCGCTGAAAAAGAGGAATTTTTTATTAGCGGTTGTGAAAAATGGTTTGATTGATGGGTTTATGAATCTGGCAGGGGAAGCAAAATTGGAAACTCTTCCTCAGACTAGAAAGGAAAATAGAGAAGAAAAAAGGCTTTTTTTATCTCTGGATTCTATACCGGCCAAAGTGATCATTATTCCCGCTGGAGAAGGCTCTTTCTGGGTTTCTGTGGAATCCACAAAACTTTCCAATCAGATGCTGGAATTCAGAAGAAAAGGGGAAGCGATGTCCCTTTATTCACGGAAATCTGATTCGGCTGAGGCGGTAATAAAGGGAGTGACCCCCGGTGAATATGAGATAGCTTTTGCTGGGTATACTATAGAAATAAGCATTTTGAAATCTTAGGGGAGTTGCATGAAGATTAAGGAAATATTAGAGAAAAAATTCACACTATCTTTTGAGTTTTTTCCACCGAAGACGGATGAGGGGGAAAAGGATCTTTTTGAGCATCTTCATTCTCTGGAAGGCGTTCGGCCCGATTTTGTCTCGGTTACTTACGGAGCGGGAGGGGCAAATCGCGACAAAACCTATCGAATCGTAAAACGCATCGCTCAGGAAGAAAAGCTGAATGTCATGGCGCATCTTGCCTGCGTTGGGCATACTAAAAACGAGATATTAGTTCAACTAAAAGAGTATCAAAAAGTCGGAATAGAAAATATTCTGGCTCTGCGCGGAGACACTCCGGCCGGAACGGATATTGACCCGTCGAAAGGAGAATTGCCTCACGCGTCTGATTTAATCCGCCTGACAAGGAAAAATTTCAATGGAAGTTTTTCTATCGGCGGTTCTGTTTTTCCAAATCGTCATCCCGAGTCTTCTAACTGGCAATTAGAAATGGACTATTTGAAGGAAAAAGTAGAAGCTGGAATGGATTTTGGAATTTCCCAGCTTTTTTTTGAGAATCAGTCTTTTTATCAGCTTCTGGATTATAAGGAAAAAGCGAATGTCAATATTCCTTTTATCCCAGGTATTATGCCGATTACGAATGTTAAACAAATTGAGAGGTTTGCTTCTCTCTGCAACGCGCCTATTCCCGGCAGTCTGGCGGAGAAGCTTTCTAAAGCGGCTGAAAACCCGGAGGAAGTTTCAAAGCTTGGTGTGGATTATGCCATTAAACAATGCGAAGATTTATTGCGGCAGGGAGTCAGAGGCCTTCATTTCTATACGCTAAATAAATCCAGGGCGGCTTTGCAGATTGTTAAGGGAATAAAAAGTTTACTGTCCTTTAAATAGAAAAGCGAGGACTTACATCCTCGCTTTCTCCGCAGACGGATTACCGCATGCGGATTTGCAGAATTGGGAGGGGAATCTAATTCCGCAATAACAATTGGATTATCGGCTAAAGAGTTCTATTTTTAAAGAAATTTCACACTTTTTTTACAATTATTTTATACCGGTATAAGAAGGCTGTTGTAAAACTGGATGGAAAGGGGATGAATGGACTCATTTTTTTCCATAACATAGCGGAGTTTTGCTTTTACTATTTCCAAAACCCCTTTATCAAGGTTGGAATAAATTAGCTTGAGAAGCTTGTCGTTTTCTTCTTGAAATTTCCGGTAGGGGTCGAGATAATCTGATGCGAAAATAATCTTTTCAAACCGTGTCATACCCGCTCGGCCTGTTGAGTGGAAGGCAATCGCGTCTAATATCTCCGGCGCCGAGATATGAAAATTTTTCCGGGCAATAAAAGCCCCGATTTTCGCGTGGATAATTCCCTTTGCTTTTAAGTCATGCTCAGAGAGGGGGATAGAATGTTCTTTCGCATAAGAAATCTGTTCTTCCTGATTCATAGACTTGGCGCAATCATGGAGAAGAGCGGCTGCTCGAAGGTTCTCCGGATTTTCTGAAAAATGCTTGCCGATTTCTATGGCTCTTTGTTCTACACCTAAAGTGTGTTGAAATCTTTTCTCCGAAAGAGTTTTCCGAAGCTCTATCTTTAATGATTCAAAATCGATTTTACATCCCCTCAACTTTTTTTGCCTTTTCCAGGACTTCCTGTTTCATTTTTTCTTTGTATTTTTTAATGGAATTTCTGATGGATTTATCAGAGACCCCTAAAATCTGCGCCGCGAGGATCCCTGCGTTAGCGGCGCCATTGATGGCTACCGATGCGACTGGTACGCCTTTCGGCATTTGCACCATCGAAAAAAGAGAATCCATACCGCTTAAGCTTTTGGACAAAATAGGTACTCCAATTACCGGCAACGGAGTCATAGCGGCAATAATTCCAGCCAGATGAGCGGCGCCGCCAGCTCCTGCTATGATAACTGCGAGGCCTCTTTCTTCGGCTGTCCTGGCGTATTCAAAGGCCCTTTCCGGCGTGCGGTGGGCCGATATAACCGTTATTTCATAAGAAATGCCAAAATCTTTTAAACTCTCTGCGGCTTCCTGCATAATGGCTAAATCAGAATCGCTGCCCATAATGATGCCAACTTTTTGTCCCATGGCTTTCCCCTTGATTATTTAATTTTTTTCCACTCTGTGGGAATAAAAACGCCGTCAAATGCCTTTGCTTCTAATTTGATCTTATTGGTGAAAGAATTGCTTAATATTTCCGGTCGGTAAAAAAGGTATCCCTTAAATTGGTAGAAAGCGTAAGGAAGTTTTTTCATCTCTTTTTGGTAGTCGGGATAGATGTAATAAACTTTTGGTTTTTCGCCCTCTTCTTTGATGGCGATATGAGTAAAAGGCTCATTTCCATAGGCGGAGGGATAACCTAGAATAATAGTAGTTTTTCTTCCTTTTAATTCAGGAATATCGTTTTCTCTGCTTCCCATGGAAAATAAGAACGGAAGAGAAAACAACAAAAAAATCAATGTCTTTTTCATAAGCTTTCTCCTGTGTGACTTCTCATAGGCGACAATAATTATTGTCGCCTATGTATTTTACTAGATTTCTATCCCTCTTAGGTATTGCGCATTTTCTTCAGGAATACTGGGGTTAATAAACATTCCAGAGCCCAATTCAAACCCGGCTGTTCTTGTTAAGCGCGGTATCAGGGTAATATACCAGTGGAAAAAGGCCGAATTGCTATAGCCTTTAGGCGCAGAGCGGATAATGTAATTATAATCCGGGTCATTCAGGCCGAAATAAAGCTTTCGGAGCGATTTCTGGAGAACAACCGACAGATCCTTGATTTCTTCCGCTTCCACGTCGCAAAAAGAAGAAGCATGGCGCTTTGGATAAATCCACAAAGCAAAGGGAGAATACGCCGCGTAAGGCACAAAAACCAGAAAATGATCGGTTTCTAAAACAATTCGCTCCTTTGATTCCAGCTCAGATTGCAGGACTTTGCAGAATATGCACTCTCTATGCTCTTCGTGGTAACGGATGCTTTCATTCATTCGCGAGATAACATCTTTTGGGATAACCGGCAGTGCTATGATCTGCGAATGCGGGTGAATCAGAGATGCCCCAGCCCTTTTGCCATGATTTCGGAAAGGAATCACAGACTCAATGTAAGGCAAGGCCATCAAAGTTGTTATCCGCATTTGATAGGCAAATAAAACATCTTCTATATCGGAAGTTTCCATCGTGGCCAGTGTAAGATTGTGCCTGGGTGACTCAATGAGAACTTCATGGTTGCCGATTCCATCCATCCACCGCATATAACCGGTAGTGTTGATTCGGATGCCGTCCTGCAGGGGGGCAAGAGCCGGGTACTTGTTGGGAATCACCCGGAGCTTCCAGTTTGCCTTGTCTCCAATCCTGTATAATTCAGTAACATTGTCAAATTTCTCTTCATTTCCAGCGCAGAATGGGCAGGTATCATCGTGTTCCGGAAGCTTTACATTGTTGATATCTTTGTCCTCTTTCAATTGTTCCGGCCTTTTTGCCCTTTCAGTAGCGATGATAACCCATTCTTTTAATATAATATTTTGTCTTAACTGCGGCATAATCACTCCTAAGAGAAAAATCGCTTTGCAATTTTTCGGCTATTTTCAAGCCGTTCATATTATAACCGTAAATAAAAAAAAATAAAAGCAAATTTTTATTTTTCCCCTCACCTTTGTAGATGAGGGGATTGTTATGAAGAGAGGATAGTTTAGTGATTCTCCTATCCTTTTTATTTTCCCTTGGTTGAAAAGGTAATCCAGTACCAGAGTCCAATGCTGGGAGAAATGCTTCCAGACAATACGTTTCCAAGGCTGCAGGAAAGAGAAATCTGCCCCGCACTTCCCAGTCCAAACCAGAACCCAGGGGCTATATTGAGGGCAAAACTTGAACCTACTGCATAGGAAGGGTCTACTTCCAGATAAAGATAGAAAGTGTCCTTGATTAACTTGTAAACCGGAGCGAGATAAGCGCCTATAGTAGGAGTGCCAAAGCTAATGTAAGGGAAAGAAACGTAAGCGTTTGCCTCAGCCGCGAAGATGTCATTTTCAAAGAAGAAATGATATTGCGGGGTGACGGCCAGCTGACTTGCTTGTAGCGCAATAATATTGTTGCCGCCCAGGTCATAGCGGATCATTCCCCACGAGTAGTTATAAGAGAAATTGGATAGAATAGTCAAACCCGCAAAATCGACAAAAAGATCAATATTTGAGGTAAAACCATAAGCCATTACAACATCCGCTCCCAATGTAAAAGGGGAAAGAGTGGGTGCGTATAGAAAGGGGTTGACCGCGATCACGCCGTCGCCGGTCATGGTTGTCCATGGGTTGTAAGCGTAGGAAAACCCAATTCCTTTTCCCAGTGATAGAAAAGCCGCTACCGCTAAAACTAAACTCATTTTCTGAAAAACTTTCATACAAAACCTCCTGAGACTATATCAGCAAGAGGTATGCCATTTTATACGAAAAAGTAAATTGTTTTGAGAAAGGCTGTAAATCATATAGAGCTTGAGTTTTTAATTTTAAAAAGCCGGCATTTTAATCACCTTGCATGATTATTATTTAATCATGCAAATAAAATTTTGATTATAAATTAATCTTATTTGAAATACGGAAATTTTTGCGGTTTTTTTCTCCGCAAAATAAAATGTAGGCAAGAAACGCTGGAAATAAAAAAAAGGGGGGAGTTATGGATGTGAAAATAGCTGGAATGTCCTGTCAGCATTGTGTGAAAGCGATTGAAAGTGCTCTCAAAGGTTTGAGGGGATTGAAGAACATCAAAGTCGAAATCGGCAAAGCGTCTTTTGAAATTCCGGCGGGTTTAAACAAAGATGTGATCAAGAAGGCTATTGAAGACGCCGGTTATGAAGCCGATGAAATTTTTGAGTAATTAATTCAATTATAGAAGTCAGAAGATTTTTTGGAGTAAAGAATGAAAGTTCTGTATGTGTGGCATGCGGCGGTGGAGAAGGAATACCGCCGGCTTTTTATTGAAATGGTAAAATTAGGGGTAGATTTGACGGTAGTCACTTCTAATCGCTGGTTTGAAAGTTCAAAACATCAAATTTTTCAAAGGGATACAGATCTGGATCGGGATCATTCTATTTACGCTTTAAGCACTTTATTTACCAATCATATCCGTGCTTTTTTCTATATCAATGTATTTAAAATCGTCGCTATTATTTTGAAAACACGGCCGGATGTTTTGTATTTAAAAGAAGAACCTTTTAGCTCCGCGGCTTTTGAATGGGTTTTGCTTTGCAAAATTTTTTCTCCCAGAACGAAAATAGTGGTAGAATCGGATGAGAATCTCTGGGTCAGGCACCCCTTGCTTTTCCGGTTTTTCGAAAAGATTGTTTTGAGCGCTATTCAAGGCATCGCGGCAGTTCCGACAGACGGAATAGATATTTATAAAAGAAAATGCTTTCCGGGCTTGATCCGAAAGACACATTATTTTGTGAATACGCATCTTTTTCAGCCGCTTTCTTCAAAGGAAGTGAAAGAGAATTTGCCTGTTCTGAAGGGGAAAGGCTTGAAAATAGGCTATGTCGGCCGGATCACTGAGGAAAAAGGCATAGATACTTTAATAGAAGCGGCAGGCCTTCTAAAAAAAGAGGGGTTTTCTTTACAGATTTTTATCGTGGGAAGTGGCCAGGAGGATTATGTTAAAAGGATGAAGCAGC
>JAGVOW010000047.1 GCA_020052515.1 Brevinematales bacterium
CTCGTGGAAAATCCTCCGCTTTTGTAAAAATGCTGGGATTTTAGCTCACCGCCATAATTGACATTGTTTACACGATTCAAAGCCAGCGTCATAATACTGTTGGCGTAAGTAACATTTACGTTTGTCCACAAACAGTCAAACGGTGAACCATTTCCAAAACCAGTGCTTTGACGCCAATAAGTAGAATTAAAGCTGTCAAAACCATCAAAAGACGCGGAATAATTAATAGTGTTAGGCGAAAGAACGCCGCCCGCGTTTTGCCCATCCAGAAGGCTCATTTCCGAACCCGGCAGATGGGTACACGCTGAAAGAAGGGCGTAAACTAACACCATGATACCAAAAGGCCACAAACCGAAGTGTCGAGAATGTCCGTGAAGTGTTCTCTCTTTCATACAAACCTCCAAAAATTTAATTACGCCATTTCTAATTTTGCCCCGCCTGAAAGCTTGTTCCCGCGGGCAAAGTTTTTAATGTTCTTTTCTTTGTGTTTATTATAAAGGAAGGAAAATTGAAAAAGAAGATACCTTTGGTACTGTTTTTATAAACTTTCAGTCGGATTTTTATCGTCTTTTGGTCGGAGTACAGGTTTACCAAAGGGGCAAGTTTTTTTCTTGACATTTCTGGAACGTAATTTATAATTTAAACATGATTATAGAAAAAATGGACAAGGTTATTTTCTATCTGGTTTTTGTTTTTATTATTTTAGGCATTGTCTTTGTTTATAGCTCGAGTTATTACGTCTCGATGCGTTACGCGAAAACGCCTTATTATTTTCTGATCCGGCAGCTTATCTGGGCTGCTGTGTCGATAGGGGCGTTTCTTTTTTTTATTTCTTTTGACTATAGAAAACTCAAAGATTTTGTTAAGCCTCTGGTGTTTGTAACCATAGTTTTGCTTCTTTTTGTTTTTATTCCGGGCATCGGCAGGGAAAGCGGCGGGGCCAGGCGCTGGATTGACTTCAGATTTTTTTCTTTTAACCCCTCCGAATTGGCCAAGATGACTGTTGTTATTTATCTTTCTTATATTCTGACAAAAAAGCAATCTAAGCTCGAAGACTTTACTTTTGGGATTTTACCTCCGCTTCTGCTGGTTTCTTCTATCTTTTTTGTTATTTTGATGCAGTCTGGGTTTTCGACTGCGGTGCTTCTGCTTTTTGTGGCTTTTCTTCTGTTTTTTGTGGGCGGGGCGTCTATTAAGCATATTTTTTCTGTTATTGTGCTGAGCTTGCCGGTCTTAGTAGCTTTTATCATTCAGGTTTCTTATAGAAAAGCGAGAATTTTATCTTTTTTTGATCCATGGGAAGACGCTTCCGGCAGAGGATATCACATCATTCAGTCTTTTAAGTCTTTCGTGGATGGGGGTTTTCTGGGAGTTGGCCTGGGCAATAGCATTCAAAAAATGGGAAAACTGCCCACTCCGCACAACGATTTCATATTTTCTATCATTGCCGAAGAAACCGGTTTGTTGGGAGTTTTCTTTATAGCGGCACTTTACTTTTTGTTTTTTGTAAGAGGCATTTTGATTGTGAGAAACTGTAAAGATAAATTTGGGCAGCTTCTTTCTTTCGGAATAATTTCTTTGATAGTGACTCATGCCGTCCTGAATATGGGGATTGCTGTGGGGATTTTCCCTCCCACGGGGGTTTCTTTGCCTTTCATTAGCTATGGAGGTTCTTCTATGCTGATTATGGCGGCAGGATGCGGTATTTTACTCAATATTTCACGTCAGAATCCAGACAGAGAAGGAGAGCAAAAGACTTTTAAAAAAGTAGAAGACTTGATTTTTGAGAATATTTGAGATAAAATGATTGAAAACTTTTGGATTTTTTTTTAATGTGTTGTTATAATGTAAATAGTAAAAAGGATTTGTAGTTTTCTTAGGAGGAGGGTCTATGAAAATAACAGATGTAGTAATGGGCAAAGTGGCTCTGGACAATCTGTTGGATAAGAGAAAGGCTCAGAAACAGTCTGTTTCCTCGTTTGCTGACAGTTCTCAAATACTGAGAAAAGATGGCCTGGACACAGAGAAGAAAGTTTCTGCGGATATGGCAAAAATTCGAGAAATGGAGAAAATTTATTTAAAAGACAACGCGAGTATGGAAGGTTTGCAGAATCTTTCAAAAAGAATTGAAAACTTTCAAAGTTCGAATGAAGCGAAGCGAAGTTTTGAAGATTTGACAAAGGATTTGACGGGCATTGTGAATTCTACAAAGTTTGAAGGAGAAAGCGTCATCAGCTATCTCAGCACCCAGATTCGGGATGATAAATCCCTTTATACTTTCAAAACAAATCTGACCAACGAAATCAAGGTTTTGCAGTCAAAGCTTTCGGATGAAAGAAAAGGCATTGCTTTTTATCTGGTCAAAAATGAAAATCTGGACGCGGTAGGAAGGTTTTCTTCTGATGAAGCCGCAAAAGAAGTACGGAGTTTATTGAACTATGAAAACGCGGAGGTTTTGCATAAAGGCATTTCCAATTTGCCTAAACTTCTGGGAATTTAAATGAAAAAATTTTTTCTTTAGGAAGCTTCTTGATGGTTGAAAGGTTGAGAAATTTGCTGAGCCCCATGTGGGAAAACAAGGTTCTTGTGGCCGCAGAAATAGGGATTAATCATAACGGGGATTATGGCCAGGCTCTTGATTTGATTCAGGCGGCACAGGCTTGCGGTGCAGATGCGGTAAAGTTTCAGGTATACCGGGCAGGGCAGTTCTGCAACCCAAAAACCAACCCGGAAGCTTATGATTTGTTTAAAAAATATGAGCTTTCTTTTCAGGCTTTTGAAAAACTAAAAAAAGTCTGTTCTGATTCAGGCATCATTTTCTACGCGACTCCTCTGGATTTTGAGTCTTTAGATTTTCTGATTCAAATCAAATGCCCCATCATTAAAATAGCGAGTTCGGATATTACTAATGAACCTTTCCTTCATAAAATAGCTGAAAATTCTCGAAAAAATAATTTTCACACATGCCTTTCTACCGGATTCGCGGATATGAAAACGATTGAAAATGCTGTAAAGATATTGCTTAAAACTCACCTGTCGCTGATGTATTGTGTTTCAAAGTATCCCGCTCAGGCTGCTGATTTCGACTTAAACTTTATCAACACTCTGCAAAAACGTTTTAACGTTCCAATTGGATTTTCTGACCATAGTACGGGGATAGCACTTTCTTGCGCCGCCGCCGGGTTGGGTGCAAAAATCATAGAGAGGCACTTCACTTTAGACAATGAATTAGAAGGGGCAGATCATAAAATATCTTTAAACCCGGAGCAATTGAGCGCTCTGGTAAAGGGCGTTCGTGAGATCGAAAGCGCCCTGGGGCCAGGAAAAAAAGCCCTCACTACTTTTGAGCAAAGCGCAACAGAAGCTTCTATGAGAGGCATTTACACAGCGAGAAAAATTTCTAAAGGGGAAACAATTGAGGAAAGAGACTTGCTTCTGCTTCGTCCTGGCAGAGGGGTAAAATATTCGGAATACCGTTCTTATTTGGGGAAAAAAGCAAAAAGGGATAGTGAAGCCTATGAAAAAATTCAAGGTCAAAACGAAAGACACAAGTGAAGATTTTATTGAAACCAATGGAGTGTGGCTTACTTTTCAGGAGAATAAAGAAGGCTATTTTTTCGCCAGAAAAAGCAATAAAAGTGAATTGCTTCTGGGAGTTTCCGGATCTCAAAAGGCGCTTCACTTTTTTGACAACGTAAATTCAGGCAATATCTTAGAAAGTTTGAGCTCTTTTAAGAATGAAAGTGAGGCTAATCTTTATTACATTAATATTCATAAAAAGATCCTTTTTTCTCAGGGTGAAATGGGTTTCTACGCGGTCCTTTTTAAAAGGAAGGAAGACAGCGCGCTTGAAATGAATGAAGGAAATTTTCAAGCAAAAATAGAAGAAGGGGATATTTTTATTGGCTTTAGCGCCCCTCTGCTGCCCAGTGAATTGGATAAGCTTAGGGTATTTTTATTTCATTCTAAAGGTTTTTCCTATGTCCTATTAAGGAACCTTCAAAAATTTTTGTCTCAGATAAACGTTTTTTCTCTTCCCCTTTTTGTCCTGGAGGTTTTTCCTCATCTGGCTTATGGTTTTTCACTCTCTTCCTCGCTTAATAATATCAATGTGGCTATAGAATTGATTAAAAATAAAATGATTAAACTTCATTCTCCAAAAATATGGAAAATAGAAACCGTTCTTCAGGAAGCCCTCACAAATGCTGTGACTTACGGGAATCAATTGGATTTTTCTAAAACGTTAAAAGTGAGTTATGAAATAGGAGAAAAAATTCTCCGGATTATTATTAAAGATGAAGGAAGCGGTTTTAATGTGAAGGATGTTTCTGTCCCGGTCGGCATGGAAGCGCTGGAAAAAATTTCCGGCAGGGGAATTTATATTATGAAAAAATTTTCGGACGCCCTGTTCTATAACCAAAAAGGCAATGAAGTTATTTTGTTTTTCAAGTTCTAATCTTTAGTCGATAAAACTCACCCCGCCCTTCGGCAGGTTGTCGCTAAATTGAAAAATGTGGCCGCAAGCTTTAGCTTGCGTTTGATTTACGCGGGCTAAAGCCCGCGGTTACATCAGGATTATTGAAAACAGCTAATTTAGCGACAACCTGCCGGGCACCCCTCTCTTTTGCGA
>JAGVOW010000053.1 GCA_020052515.1 Brevinematales bacterium
ATTGAAAAATGTAGCCGCAAGCTTTAGCTTGCGCTTAATTTACGCGGGCTAAAGCCCGCGGCTACATTAGAATTATTAATTTAGCGACAGCCTGGGGGGATGAAGCGCTTCATTTTGCTTTTAACAGCAAAGCGGCAATCAGCCATCCGGCAAAAACCAGAATAATGCCGGCAATATTGCTGACAAAAATATTTAAGAGCGCCAATTTTACTTCGCCGCTTCTGAGCAGGTGAAAAGTCTCCAGCCCAAAGGAAGAAAAAGTTGTGAATCCGCCTAAAAATCCAACAAAGGTAAAAAGCCTTATATTCGACGGAATCAAAAACCGATCAAACAATCCGGCGAGAAAACCAATAATAAAACATCCGGAAAGATTGACCAGAAGCGTCCCTAAAGGGAAAACGCCTCCAAAAAAAGACTGTACTCCCCTCGAAAAAAAATAGCGGGTAATAGACCCTATTCCTCCGCCGATAAAAATCACTAAAAAATCCATAAGTTGCCCTCTTCATCCATTACGCGAATTTCATACTCGAGAACTTCTAATTCTTACTCCAGAGTATCAAAATCAATTTCGGAAGAATGAAATTCACTCTCCATTATGTAAAAATCAGTTATCAATATGTCTTTTTCATACTTCGGAGAATGAAATTCACACTCTGGAGTGTCTGTTTCATACTCTGGAGATTGAATTTCACTCTCAGGAGTATCTAATTCATACTCCGGAGAGTGAATTTCATATATTAATATGTCAAATTCAATCTTCTAATTATAGGCGCGGTTAATTAACCGCGCCTATACCTGTTTCGCGGAGATTAAATTTTGCGCTGCCATATCAATACCTCTCTAAAAAATATTTTTATTACTATAAAAATCAGCGGCAAATTAGTCAAAAATCCTTTGCTTGATTTTATTTTCATTGCTCTTTAAAATCTTTATTATGAAAGTTTTGAGACGCATTCTTTCCTACACGGGAAAATACAAATTTCTACTTTCCTTTACTATCCTTTTTGCTTCTATGCTTGTATTTATTAAGATTGCCGCAGCACTCCAGGCGGGGAATTTCTTTTCTGAAACCTTCATCGGCAAAAACTTTGAAAAGGTCAATGCCTCTTCGATTTTGATCCTATTAGGCATGGGCTTCGGCTGGGCAATTCTGCACTATTTTGTTTTTGTCAGTTCCAACTCGCTCGCGGTTTCTGTGATGCATGATATTCGGCGCGATATTTTTGAAAAGCTCATGGATATGCCCATTACTTACTATAAAAAAAACAGGACAGGCGAGATTATCTCGAGAGTCGTCAATGACATCGGCGTAATTGAGATATTTTTCATGAACATCGCGGTAGAGTTTATTGTTCAGCCGCTGACCCTTATCCTCATTATCTGCCTTATGATCGTGATCAACCCTAAGATTTCGTTTTACTTCCTTTTGTCCGCGCCGATTCTGGGCATCATTCTGGGCTTGATCGGTTCATTGGTACAAAAGCTTTCTCTGAACGTTCAAAAAAACATCTCTAATATTACTTCCAGCATTCAGGAAACAATTTATGGGATTGAGGTTATTAAAGGCTTCGGCGTAGAGGATGCCATAAAGGGAAAATTTCTTACCACCAACAGCAATTATTTAAAGGCGACCAAAAAGGAACTAAAGGCCCGGTTTTTAGGGACACCGACCGCGGAGTTCTTGGGCGTTATAGGCATTGTAACCATACTGGTTCTCGGCGCTATCAGCGTTCAGAAGGGCATCGGCTCTTCGGGGGAAATCGTAAGCTTTATTCTACTGGCGCTTGTGTTGTCTGAGCCCCTGTCGCGCGCAAACGAAGTCACCATGGTACCGCGCAAATTAATTCCGGCAGCGCAGAGAGTATTTGAAATCATAGATTCGCATGACAAAGAAAATTTTTCAAGGCCGGATGTTGGAATAATTGAAGGGAAATTGGAATTTCAGCATGTTTCGTTTGAATACGAAAGCGGCCTTGCTACCTTAAAGAATATTAATTTGAGCATAGAAAAAGGCGAAACCATAGCCGTTATCGGCCCCAGCGGAGCCGGGAAATCTTCCCTGATCTCGCTTATCCCGAATTTTTATTATCCGTCTAAGGGGAAACTCCTGATAGACGGAAAAGACTCTAAAAGTTACAGTCCGCTTTCCATCCGCAAGCAAATCAGCATTGTTACGCAAGAGACAATTCTTTTCTCGGGAACCATCCTTGAAAACATCAAGCTTTCCAGGCCGGACGCATCGGAAAAAGAGGTGGAAACAGCGTCTAAAATCGCCCACGCGCATGAATTTATTTCCAATTTTGCGGATGGCTATCACACTCTTCTGGGCGATAGAGGAACCCGCCTTTCTGGGGGTGAAAAACAGCGTATCGCTTTAGCAAGAGCAATCTTGAGAAAACCCAAAATTTTGATTCTGGATGAAGCCACCAGCTCTTTAGACGCTCATTCGGAACAAATGATACAAAAGGCAACTACGCAAATTCTAGGAAAACAGACCACTTTCATTGTTACCCACAAACTTTCGGCCATTGCCCATGCAGACAAAATTGTGCTGATAGAAGGCGGAAAAATAGTGGAAGAAGGCACCCACTTAGAACTGGTCAAACAAAATGGCCTTTACCAAAAGTTGCTGCAAATCTAAATAACGTCTCCTCCCATAACTCCGCCTTTTTAAATGGCTTAGTGTCTAACTCCCCCTTTTGAAAAGGGGGAATTCATAATCTCCTCCGAATAAATTGACTTTATCTCATTAACTCATTATATTATATTAAGATATGTTTTTGATTAAATTCTCGGTAGAATCCTTAACATTAAATAATCTAGGTAGTTTATAACCATGCAAAAAAAAATCCTGGCCTCTTTCTGTTTCACCGTATTGTTTTTTCTGCAATCCTGCGATGATTTTTTATTAAAAAAGACCGTTTCTGTTGAGTACTTAGAAGGTGAAATAGTTTTTGAACCTCAAGACCCTTCTTTGTCCGGAACCTTGACCTATCAAATAAAAAACAAGCAGCCAAAGCCTCTTTCTGAGATCTATTTTATTTCGCATTATCTTTTATCCATTGATTCTTTATCCTATAACGATGATAATCTACATTTTGAACAGGGGGTGGGTTTCGGCAGCGGTATTTACCATGCGAAAATTCCTTCTTTGACCAATGATGAAACTGCGAAAGTAGAAGTCAAATTTCACATCAAGGGAAATATTGAAGAAGACCGTTTTTTACTGGCCAAAGAAAAATGCTATATGGATGCCAGAAAAATATGGCTTCCTGTCCCTTTTGCCGATGAGCCAAAATTCTTTTATTCCCTTCAAATCAAAACGCCAGAAGAATATTATTCCGTATTAGGGGCAAAAATCACAGAAGAGTCCGTGAAAAACGGTAAAAGAACCACCTCATGGGAAAGCGAAATTGACGATGTTTTTTTAAGCGGAAATCTATTTATCTCAAAGTTTCAAAGAATTCAGAATGGCAGCAGCTATTTTTATACGCATAATCCTGAAGAGAGCAAACCTATATTTGAAGCCTATTCTAAAATTCTATCCATTATGACAAACCATCTCGGAACTTATCCCTTTTCACAGCTTCATATTATCAAGGAATCTTTTAAAAACAAGGATATGGAAGAATTTGTGGACGGCGAAGCAATGGCAAACATCATCCAGATTTCACCGGATTTGAAAATTGTCACTCCTCTTAACGAAAAATCTATAGAAGAATCTGCTATTCCAGAAATACCCAGAGACAGTGCCTGGAAAATCTACGAAACTCTTTCTCATGAAATGAGCCATGCCTATATCCGTGGAATTTTACGGTTTGAAGAAGACAACTATATGGAATCCGAATCCCTTACGGAATATATGGGATTATACTTGATCAATCAGATTAACCCTTTGATTTATTCGAAATTTATTCAGAGAAACAGAATAGAACTGATCAATTTAGAACTTGCCGGGAAAAGGTCTACCAAACAGTTTCAATACTTATATGGCGTTAATTGCCTTCATACGGTTTTTTACGGAAATCAGGATTATTTCAATTTCTTAAAGGATTTAATCGAGAAATACAGTTATACACGCATCCGAGTCAGTGAATTGATCTCAACCGCGCTTGAATTGAAAACCACAAACACTCAAACGAATATTGAACATCTCTATTTCCCTTATGGATTAAAGCTCTGGGGTCATTATCAGCTTTACGATATCCGTTTATCTTACTCCAATGTTCAGGTCACAAATTTCATTAACAAAAAGAAAAAAATAGAAGACAGAAAAATAGTGATCATCGAAAATCACTTTCCCCTGGATTTTCAATCTTTATTAATAGGCCGCCATTCAGATTTCAAAAAATCCTATTGGATAGAACTTCAAAAAAACTCGGTAACAAATTTCTTATTAGACCGGGAAATTTCCTCCGTGAAAATATTATCCCGGCTGGAAGCCCTGGAGAAAAACCTTCAAGATAACAAGATTGAATTTTTCTCTGATAAGTGGGATTTATTGTATTCAAACATCCAGAATTTTTATTCCAGGCAGAATTTCTCAAAGGACTTTACCGCGCAGAAGCTGATAAATACACCCGCAAATTGGACAGACCTTTATTCAGATAGAGAACGGACTCTTTCTATCGCCTCTAATATCCATTTTCTTTTTGACGCAGAGCACGAAAACGGAGACGAATTCTACTTAGAGGCATATAAAATATTAAACGAAGCACCATTTTCCTACATTATTTTCAGGGGTAAAAGAGAAAAAGAAAAAATAAAAATGCTGGAAATGATCGACCCTGCTTTTTAGCAAGGAGTCAGCATTACGGAATAACTTATGATAAGAATAAACATTAGCCCGGAGGAAAGCGGGCAAAAGATTCTCAAGTTTCTCCTAAGAAGAACAGACGGTACAAAAGTTTTTTTGTTTAAATTGTTTCGAAAAGGCCTTGTCCTGGTAAACAGGAAAAGGGCACAGGCCTCGTTAGTTTTAGACGCAGGAGATCAGGTTCAATCGGATTCATTGAATGAAAAAATTTACTTTAACAAATTAGCTCGCCCTTTAGAGGATCTTGTTATATTGTATGAAGATGAAGCAATGATAGCAGTGGATAAAGACGAAAAAACATTGGTCCATACGGCGAATAGAAAAGACTATTCTAGCGCATTGGTTGAAAGGGTTAAGAATTATCTTTCTCTGACCCATCAGCCTTCTGGGTTTTTAGCACCTGTCCATAGGATTGACAGGAATACAAAAGGAATTGTTCTATTTGCAAAAACTTATATTGCGGCAAAGGACCTTTCTGATTTTTTTCATTCTGGCAAAGTAAAAAAAACATACACTGCTGTGCTAAAAGGAATATTAAAGGATCCGGTTTTTGTAGAAGCAGACATTCAGAGGCTTCCTGAAGAAAACCGGGTAAAAGTAACCAACTTTTCTATACTTGATAAAGCGCCTTTAAAGGCGGAGTGGATGAGCCGCCGGTACGTTTCATCAAAGACTGTATCCGCGACTTTGATACGCCCTTTATTCCATTTAGAAAACAGCACAAAAGCTGAAATTGAAATATGGACGGGAAGGCATCACCAGATCCGCGCCGTCTGCGAAGCGCTGGGGCATCCTGTAGAAGGAGACAGAAAATACAACAAAGAAAACAACGGTTTAAAAGGGCAAAGCTTAATCTGCAAAAAGATTATTCTGGAGCCTTTAGGTGTCGTAATTGAAAGTAAATACAATGATTAAACGGAGAGAAAAATGACAGAACAAAAAAAATTTCAGGACATGGGTCTTTCTCAAAAGACCCTCAAAGCAATAGAAGAAATGGGTTATGTCGAACCATCGCCAATTCAGAGCGCTTCTATTCCAGCTATTTTATCAGGCAAAGACATTATTGGGCAGGCGCAAACCGGCACGGGAAAAACTGCCGCTTTTGGCATTCCAATTGTCGAAAAACTGGACCCGCATTCTTCCGATATTCAAGCTGTAGTTTTGACCCCCACTCGCGAATTGGCCATTCAGGTGGCGGGTGAGATCAACAAAATCACCAAACACCACAAAGGAGTATCCGTTATTCCGATTTATGGCGGACAATCTATAGAAAGGCAGATTCAAGGACTCCGGCGCGGAGTACAGATCGTGATCGGCACGCCTGGAAGAATGCTGGATCATTTAAAACGAAAAACAATGCGTTTGGATAAAGTAAAGATATTCGTGCTGGATGAAGCGGATGAGATGCTGGACATGGGGTTTTTAGATGACGTACGGGAAATCCTGCAATTTATTACAGGGGTTGACAAACAAACGATTCTTTTCTCGGCCACTATGCCTCCCGAAATCATGGCTCTCACACGAAATTTTCAGAAAAACCCGGAGAAGATTCAGATAGCACATAAGGAACTCACCGTACCAAAAGTGAAGCAGTATTACTATGAAGTAAGAGAGCACGACAAGCCGGAAATATTGACGCGCCTCATTGATTTTTATAATCCGGGACTGGCTATTGTATTTGTTAAAACAAAAGTAGGCGTGGAAGACCTGAAAGAAAAAGTCCATGCCGCGGGCTACAATGTAGAAGGCCTGCATGGAGATATGAAACAGACCCAGCGCGATTTTGTCATGAAACGCTTTAGAAAGGGCGATTTTGAAATCCTCATCGCGACGGACGTAGCGGCTAGAGGCATCGATGTAGACGATATCGACATCGTTTTCAATTATGATTTGCCGCAAGACGAAGAATACTATGTGCACCGCATCGGCAGAACCGCCCGCGCCGGAAGGGAAGGAATGGCGCTCACTTTTGTGACGATGAAAGAATTTCGAAAGTTAAAAGATATTGAAGGATTTATAAAAACCAGGCTGGAAAGAAAAAGCATCCCTTCACTCAAAGACGTGGAACAAATGAAAAACCAATCCCTGATTTCGGACATCAAAGAGGTTGTAGAATCCGGCGGCCTTGATAAATACGCTGTTATGATATCAGAATCTCTTTCCGACTTCAATTCACTGGATGTCGCGGCGGCGCTTTTAAAAATGGCGCTGGGAGAAAATGAGGATAAAGGAGATTTGAACCCGATGAATCAAGGAAGTGAATACGTTCGCTTCTTTCTGACCATCGGCAAGAAAGACAATATTCTCATTAAAGATTTAATCGAATTTATCCACCAGAGCACGGGAATTTCCGGAAAAATGATCGGCGACATCGCTTTTCTGGAAAAATTCTCTTTTGTCAGCGTCCCAGGAGAACATGCCGGAGCGTTTATGGAATCGATGAAAGGTGCGCGGTTTAAAGGAAGACGCGTCAACGTTGAACCGGCTAATGAGAGATAATTTTTTGCAATATTACTGAAAAATAGGTATAATATGAATCCTGGTAAGGAGTAGAAAGCATGCTGGCATTTCAAGATTTGATCTTCAAACTGAAAGAATATTGGGGACAATTGGGCTGCCTGATACAGGAACCTTATGACCTGGAAAAAGGCGCCGGCACTTTTAACCCGGATACATTCCTGCGCTCCTTAGGCCCGGAACCCTGGAAGGTTGCTTATGTAGAGCCATGCAGGCGGCCGACAGACGGCAGATACGGCGAAAATCCAAACCGGCTGGGGTATTATTTTCAGTTTCAAGTCGTCATTAAACCCTCGCCTGACAATATTCAGGAGCTTTATCTGCAGAGCCTGGAATACATGGGCATTAACTTGAAAGAACATGACATCCGTTTCGTCCATGACGATTGGGAGTCGCCCACTTTAGGGGCCTGGGGATTGGGCTGGGAAGTTTGGCTGGACGGAATGGAAATCACGCAGTTTACTTATTTTCAACAGGTGGGCGGCATTGATCTTTCCCCTATTCCTGTAGAAATCACTTACGGAACAGAAAGGATCGCGATGTACCTGCAGAATGTAAACCACTACAAAGATATACAGTGGAATAAGGATTTTACTTATGGGGATTTGCACAAAGAACTGGAGTTCGAGTTTTCCAAATACTACTTTGAAATTGCCGACATCGAGCTCTACCGGAAAATGTTTGAGGACTTAGAATCAGAATGCTTTAAAACTCTCGAAAAAAGCGCCATTTTACCGGCTTATGATTTGACAATGAAATGTTCTCATATTTTTAACATACTCAATGCCAGAAACGCGATTTCGGTCACCCAGCGGGAAAGCTATATTATGCGAGTGAGAAAAATGGCTTCCGCATGCGCTGAAGCCTTTCTGAAAAAACGGCAAGAACTGGGTTTCCCATTATTAAAAGAGGATAAATAACTATGGAAAGTCAAACCTTAACAGAAATAAGGAAAAAGTATCAATTGTTTATATTTGCCGCAGGTGGGAGCAATCTTTTTCTATTTGCCATGGCTTTCTTTTTTGATAATCTTAAAAATTCTCAGAAGATTTTCGCAAATCCTTCTTTTGTTTCTATAGAAAATATTTTGATCTATTTTCTGCCGCTTGCGGGCGCTATTCTACTCTTAATTGGGTTCTTTTTTAAAAAAGTTTCTCTCAAAAATCTTTTAACAGAATCAAAAACCTGGGACGGCGAAATGGAAAGTAAATCATCCCGATTCATAAACAAGCTGGTGGTTCTATCGATTATCATAACTGAGATTTGTGTGGCTGTGGGCATCATTGGTTTTATCTTTTCCGTTTTGACTGGCAATGACCGTTATATCTATGTTTCTATTTTGATTTCCTTTCTCTGCACTTTGTTTTCTATCCCCAGCTTTAATCAATGGGAAACATGGATTCAGCAATTTGAAAACCAGAAATAATTATGACTGTCAGAGAAATTGTTATTTCATCTGTAGAACCTCCTCTGGAAGCTGTGTTAGGAAGGCTGGGCTACAATAAAAACAAAAGTCAGCTGGACGAATCACTGTTTTCTCAAATCAAGAGTGAAATCGCCACAGCAATAAATATAGCAGAACCAAAGGCTCATATCTTAGACCAGAAAATAATTTCAACAAAAGACGATTCCATTACTATAGAATCCGGACTTGTTTTTTTTTCCGCGAAACTAGCGAAGATACTCGCAAAGTCAAAAAGCGTCTCCCTTTTCGCCTGCACTATTGGTGAAAAACTGACGATAGAAACAGAAAAGCTTTTACGGGAAGGGCAGGCAGCCCGTTCGGTCATTTTAGACGCGGCCGGAAGTGAGACAGTGGAGGCCTTTGCCGATTATATCAGCGAAGTTTTACAGCGCGAGAAAAAATTGTTCCGCCTGAAACCGGCCATGCGTTATAGCCCGGGCTATGGTGATTTAAAAACAAATGTTCATAAAGAGCTCTTGCCTCTTTTAGAATCAGCGGAAATTGGCATCACCAGCAATCCGGACAATTTTATTTTAAAACCGGAAAAATCCATTACCGCCATTATTGGATGGGAGTAAAGAATGGCCGCGAAAAAATATTGGTTCTATTTCTGCCTCGTGCTTATCCTGGCTTCTTTTAATCTTTTCTTTTTTCTGGGGAGCCTTCCCATACAGAATTGGGATGAAGCCAGAAACGGCGTGAGCGCCTATGAAATGATAAAAAACCATGAACTAGTCAAAAACACCTATTTAGGCCAGACGGACTACTGGAACACAAAGCCGCCCCTCTTGTTCTGGACGATAGCCCTTTCTTACCAGATCTTTGGATTTACAACCTTCGCGCTACGCTTTCCTTCCGCTTTATTTGGGCTCCTTTCCATTATTTTGACCATGCTTTTAGCCAGAAATTTTTACGGCGATAAAACATCCCTTTTGAGCGGAATTATTCTCGCGACAAGCTACGGTTTTATTCATTTTCATGCCGCGCGGAAGGGTGATTTTGACTCGCTTCTGGTCCTTTTGATTATCGCGAGCATTTTCTTCTTAACCCTTTCTTCTAAAAGGAAGTTTTATTTCTATCTATGCGCTTTTTCCACGGGATTAGCGTTTCTCACTAAAAGTTTTGCCGTGATTCAATTGATCGCGATCATTTTTGCTTATCTATGGTTTTCAAAGCAAACTAAAAAATTTCGCTGGCAGGACTATCTGGTTGGGTTTTTCTCTTTTGCCCTGCCTATTTTTCTCTGGGCCTACGCAAGATTTTCGGCGGATGGGTTTCTTTTTTTTCAGAAGATGGTAGACAATGATATATTAGGGCGGTCTACTCAGGCGGCGGATGGCCTTCCGGCATTTTCCCTCTGGTATTTCGGCACGATCGCGTCGCATTTTTTCCCCTGGTCTATCTTGCTTATTTTCGCACCTTTTTATAAAAATCACCTTTCTTTTAAAAAAGAAAATTCTTCTGTCCAGCTCAAATGGAAGTGGAATCCTTTTTACTCCAACCCTATTTTTTTGATCTGGATCATCGTGCCCTTTGTTCTTTTCAGCCTGGTCACCACAAAGGTAGATTGGTACTTAAATCCTATTTTCCCGCCGCTATCTATTCTTTGCGCCTGGATAATAGCGGATAAGATGGATTTTTCCGGCAAGTGGAAAAAAATGGTTTTATTGACAGTAGCGGCTGTAGTTCTTTTGTTTGAAGCCGCTTCCATCTCGGTCATCCAGCTCCAGCACAAAGAGTCTTACCTGAACATTCTGCAAAAACTTCCCTTAGCCGAAGAAAATCAAACCATTTACTTTGTCAACCGCGAAAGAAATCAGGCGGAAGTATTTATGGCAGAGGTAACAAAGAGTTATCAGGTAAAAAATATCGGGAACAAAGATATTTTTGCCCTGGAAGCTCAAAAAAATGATGCCATATTCATGGAAGACAATCAAAACAATCAAGAATGGATAAAATTTCAGAAATTAGATATTGTGCAAAATGAAAAGGGATTTGTTATAGCGGGGAAACGATGAAGGAAAAAACTATGTCAGAAAAAATTATTCTCTTTACCAGCAATTGTTTTGGGGAAGACCGAAGCGCCGCGCTGATCGCGAAAGAATTAAAAGCGCAGATTTCAGAAAAAGCCCTGCCGGGATATAAAATTTTGGGGGCATCCCTCATCAGCGAAGCGGAGGACTACAAGAAAAGAGGGATTGATGTGCTTTTTTCTTCCGAAGTGCCGCCTTCGGGAGGTTTCCCTACCCGAAGTATGAAGGGCTTTTTCTCCGATATGTTTACCGGAATCATAAGGAACGTCAGAAATTTTATCCAGGCCCTAAAAAAAATTAAGGATAATGCCGCTTTAGCGGTTGTCGTTGGAGATGTTACGCTCCTCTTTCTCACGCGGCGCGCTCTTCAAAAAACCCCTATTCTTTTTCTCGCGCCGGCTAAATCGGATTACATAGAACCCCATTACAAAATTGAAGAATGGTTTATTCGAAGAAATGTAGATACCATGCTGACGCATGACGCTTTTACAGCGAACAACTTGAAATCAAAAGGACTGAACGCCCTGTTTCTGGGAAATCCTATGATGGATGAGCTGGAAGCTCAACCTTCCAGCCTAAAAATCAAAAAAGGAAAGCCGGTAGTCGGCCTTTTGCCCGGAAGCCGCGAAGAAGCTTACGACAATTTTATGAAGATTCTGGAAATAGCAGAATTAATTTCTGAGAAGAAATCAGCTTCTTTTTTGGCCGCGCTTCCATCTACTCTGGCCGATGAAAAGATTGGTATAAAAGCATTTAGAAATGGCTGGGACTTTTTAGAAACAAAGCCTTTTCCAATCTTGAAAAAAGAAAAAGCAGAAGTTATTTTGAGCCGTGGAATTTTTCCTAATGTTCTCGAGGCTTCGGATGTGATCATTGGGCTGGCTGGCACGGCCAATGAGCAGGCGGCAGGATTAGGGAGGCCCATTGTTTCTTTTGTGGGGACAGGCCCTCAAACTACTTTTCAAAGAATAGCCGAGCAGGAAAGGCTTCTGGGAGAGGCTTTAAAATTCATCCAGGGTTCGCCGGCAGATATTGCGGAAGAAGTGATTTACCTCCTGGACCACCCGAAAGAAAGAGAACGAAGGGGTAAAGCCGGGATAGAAAGGATGGGCCCATCCGGCGGAGCCATGCGAATAGCCGAGTTTATCATGAAGCTAATAGCTGACGGCTGATAGCTAATTAAAATGGATCCCACTCGACATCCTGAAAATCCTCCGGTTTACTTCTTTCCCACCGGTCATGCAGAAGCGTAAACCATTGATCCGGGTAAAGGCGGATCATTTCTTCATACCTCTGGTTTACCCAGGTCATAATTTTTTCACAATCTTTCTGCGAATCTCCGGTGTTTTCAAAAGTCACCGCCTTTTCAAATTTGAGCAGGTATTTTCCGTTCGGCTGTAAAATACCGAAAGCCATCAAGATGGGAGCTTTGTATTTCAAGTGAAGCTTTGCCATTCCATCAGCCGTGGCGCTTGGCCGGCCAAAAAACGGCACAAAAATAGGCTTGAAATAATAAGTTTGATCCACCAGCGTAGCAATAATGCCGTTGTTCTTCAAATGCCGGACCAATGTCACCATGTCCGTCACTTCATTATAAAAACACCTGAGCTTCCCCTTTTTTTCCCGGATTTGCCTGAGCCATTTGTCTGTATAAGGATTGAACTGCCTGTTTATAATCACTCCGACATTCCTGCCGAGTTTGGCGGGAATGCTGCCCAGGTATTCCCAATTTCCAAGATGCGCTGTGATGACAATCAGGCCTTTTTTTTCGGCAAGCGCTTGATCCACATTTTCATAACCTTGAAAATCCGTAAAATCCCTGTAATTGTTCTTCGTTACTTTTCCGATTTTCAAATATTCAATAAATCCTCGAGCAATATTCCGGTAGAGGCGCTGAATAATCGCATTTTTTTCTTCTAAGGAAAGCGGTTGATCTTTGAAGATAATATCTAAGTTCTTATGGCCTATTTTTTTATTTTTTGAATCTGTCCGGTAAACAAACCATGCCGCGAAATCCGCAATCTTGCGGGCAATGCCCCACGGAAGAATGCCCAGCAAAATACCTATCGGCACCACAACAATATATTCCAGAATATAAAAAAAATTGTCTTTGAAGGTAATATTCCTCTTTCCCAATTAAATCTCCTTTACTATAGGCGCGGTTAATTAACCGCGCCTATAGCTTACTCTACTTAATATTATAACGCGATTTTACCAAAAAATCAAACGAAGGGAAAAATTGAGTTTGCTCCTGGCTCCCTTTATAATAACTGCCTTGTGGAGACATTTGATGAGACAATATTTATTCTTAAGCAGTAGATTCTTTTTGATTACCGCTTTTTGTTTCTCTCTGCTCGCGTTCTTCTTTCAAATTTTTTTGTACATTGCGTTTGTTCTTTATCTATTCTTTTTTCTCCTTTCGAACCCGGGAAAGAATTTTTTGTTTGAAAAATTCGATTACCTTATGGTTGGTTTGATAGTCTCTGTAGCTGTCGGTACGGCCATGGCTTTTGATAAAACCAATGCCATGCAAGGCCTTTTAGCTATTTCCATTTACTTTCTTATGTTTCTCTTTTTCAAAAATCTTTCTATGGACAAGCGCTTTTTAAGAAAAATAATCCTTGGCATCAGTTTTTCTTTGCTGACTGTATGCTCTTTTGCGCTTTTTCATTATTACATTTATAAAGAGAACATTTTGATAGGAAGCTTTAGAATAGAACGCACTAATCCGAGCCTTTCTGATCATCCTCTGATTTCTATACTGCAGCATCCAGCTCTGGGCGCAAATTTGATTGCCGTTTTATTACTTTTTGTTTTATGTTATTGGTTTTTTTACGCTGGTAAAATAAAAATCTGGGAAAAATGCTTCTATTCTTTCTCCTTACTGGCATCTGTTTTTACTATCTTCGCCTCACACAATAGAGGATCAATTCTTTTTTTATCTGCCGCTTTTATATCCATTATTATTATTAGCCGGAAATGGAAAGCTTTAATCATTGTGGGGATTGTGTTAGGCGTCTTTTTTTGTTTTCCTAGCGAAAAAGTGAAAGCGACTATTATGACCCCGCTAAAATCTCCAAATATTCAAGGCCGCCTTCTTCAGTACCAGGCCGGAATAGAAATTTTTTCTAAAAGCAACCGGGCTTTCGGTTTAGGCTTTTTAAATTTCAGGATCCCCTTTGAAGAAAATTATAAAAACAATCCTTCTTTTGAGAAGGTCCCATACATTCATAATACTTATCTCTCCATTTTAGTGGAAACCGGGATAATCGGTTTTTTACTTTTTTTCCCGTTTATTTTCATATTGGCATTTCGCTCTATTAAAGAATATCTTTTATTGAATCGATTTCAATATTTATTAGGCTTTTCAGCTGTTTTTGGTTTTCTCGCCAATTCATTGTTTGATTCTACCCTTTACTCCATTCCTATTGGCATTCCCCTCTGGATAGCTTTCGGCCTTTCTCAAAACAAAATTTTAAGAGATTCTGCGGAACAATAGAATGATCAAAAAAACAAATCTCCTATTTTTCAGCTTGATTTTAGGGGCTTTTCTGGGTTGTTCAACAAAAAAAGACTGGGACAGGAACCGGCCTCCTGAAATCATTATTCTAGCAACTTCGCCTTTTATCACTAAAGGGGGAAGCGCAGTCGTCGTTTTTCAAGTAAGGGATGAAAATATAAAATCCGTTTTCATTCAAAATTATGAGAAAGAAGTCTTTTTCCCTAAAATCATTTACGGTAAAAACATCTACGCTTCTACTCTGGCCTGGCCATTGTACGAAAAAAAATTTTTCGCGAAGATCATTGCTTCCAATCAGTTTGGCTTTAGTTCGACTAATGTCATACTTCTGCCTAATAAAAAAGTCCATTATCCTTCGACCAAAATTAAAATAGGAGGTAATTTTAACTCGGAAAAAATGAAAGAGTTAGGCGCGGAAGCAACAAATGCCTTCAAAAACGAACTGGAAAAGTACGATTTTTTAATGAAAAGTTTTCAGGGGGAAAAAGAGTTTAATATTTCTACGGCTGCCGCGAAACCTCCAGACAAGAATTTCCAATTCTTCCCTGCTCAACCCTTCCAGCCGCTTTCAAATCCAAGAATTTCTTCCCCTTATGGAGAGCAGCGGATTTTCACACTGCGCAGAAAAGCGGTAAGATATTCTTACCATCTTGGTCTAGACCTGGTGGAAACAAAGAATGCCCCTATCGTCGCGTCCAATCCCGGAGAAGTCATTTACTCAGGGTACAATGGCGCCAACGGCAATATGATTCTCATTCACCATAGCCTTGGAATTTGCTCACTTTACGCACACTGCTCAGAATTTTTTGTCAGAAAAGGGGAAATGGTGAAAGCAGGCCAGATTATAGCAAAATCTGGCACGACTGGTTATTCACTGGGCGACCACCTCCACTTCAGTATGATTGTCCAGGGCCGCTATGTCAATCCGCTGGAATGGATGGATTCAAAATGGCTTTCAGAAAATTTCAACTCAGTCATCAGCAACGCACTTTCTAAAATAAAATAGGTTTGTTTTAAAAGATCAGGTTTTCAAATTTGACTTTTGGAAAATTGTAATTTATCATTTAAGTATAGGGAGGAAAAAATGCCTTTGGCAACTATGGATCAAAGAATTTTACAAAAAATGAAGAATCTACCGGAAGAATATAGAGAAGAAATATTAGATTTTGTTGCGTTTCTTTCTATAAAATCTAAAAAGAATAAAAAAAGAATAGAAAAAAGTATGGTGGATTTGAGAACAGGAAATATAACAGTAATCCAAAACAGAAAAGATATAGATAAACATATTCAAGGTTTAAATTTGTGAAACTGGTCCTTACTCATTTTTACGAACGTCAGGCCAGGAGTTTTTTCAAAAGACATCCTGATCTGGTAAGGGAATATGAGCAAATATTGAATTTACTAATTAGTAATCATACTCATCCATCTCTCGGTTTGCATAAATTGAAAGGAAACCTCAAGAATTTTTGGGGCATATCGCTTACTTACAAGTTTCGTATTATACTGATATTAAAAATCAATGATGAGGAAATCGATTTAATTGATATTGGAAGTCATGATGATATATATTGATTTTTGTTCATAGGAGCTCTTTTATGAAAATCGTTTTAGCTTATTCGGGGGGGCTCGATACCTCCGTCATTTTAGCCTGGCTAAAAGATAAATATGATGCCGAAATCATCGCTTACGCGGCCAATTTAGGCCAGAATGACGATTTCAAAGCCATTGAACAGAAGGCTTTAAAAACCGGCGCGAGCAAGGTTTATATTGAAGACCTGCGGGAAGAATTTGTCAAAGATTATGTTTTTAAAGCCATCCAGGCCAATTCGATTTATGAGTATAAATATATGCTGGGCACATCGTTAGCTCGTCCTCTCATTGCCAAAAGGCAGGTGGAAATCGCCCTGAAAGAAAGCGCGGACGCTGTTTCTCATGGCGCCACAGGCAAAGGCAATGACCAGGTTCGTTTTGAGCTGACTTTTCGGGCTTTAGCTCCGCATCTCCAGATCATCGCGCCATGGAAAGAAGATGACTTTTTTAAAGCACGCAATGAGCTCATTGATTATGCGCAGTCCAAAAACATCCCTATTCCAGTCACTAAAGAAAAGCCCTACAGCACAGACCCCAATCTGCTCCACATTTCTTACGAGGGGGGAATACTGGAAGACCCGGCTTTCGAATATGATAAATCGATGTTCCAGATGGGTGTAGATCCCATTGACGCGCCGGATAAAGCGGAATATGCGGAAATAGAGTTTTCATCAGGCATTCCAGTTGCCATAAACGGGAAAAAAATGAAGCCTGTGGAATTGCTTTCCGAAGCAAATAAAATCGCCGGCAGAAACGGCGTCGGCATCGTTGATTTAGTGGAAAACAGGCTGGTCGGCATCAAGAGCAGGGGCGTTTACGAAACCCCGGGCGGCACGCTTTTGATGGAAGCGCACAAAGCATTAGAAACCCTCACTCTAGAAAGAGATACAGCGCATTACAAGCAGATAGTGGAACTCAAATACGCCGAGATGATTTATAACGGGCAATGGTTTCACCCCTTAAGAAAAGCCCTGGAAAGCTTTATCGCCGAGACCCAGACTGTTGTGAATGGGACGGTCAAAATGAAGCTTTACAAAGGCAATTGCATTGCTGCTTCAAGAGAATCAAAAGACTCGCTTTATGATATCAAGCTTTCTACTTTTGAGGAAGGCGCTAATTATGACCAGAAGGACGCAAAGGGATTTATCAAGCTTTTCGGCCTGCCGATGGAAGTTTTCGGCAGAAAGCACAAGTGGTAAGAGCTATGCTGAAAGAAGGCGACTTTATTTATCTCTACAATGATAAAGCAACTTATATGATCCCTTTCCAGAAGAACTATTGCTTTTCAACCCACAAGGGGAATATCCGCTTTCCCGAAGAACTGGAATTCGGCGACAAGCTTATTACTAATATGGGGGATGAGTTTTACATTCTGAAGCCGACGCTTGCCGACTATATGATGAAAGTGAAGCGGCGCACGACCATTATTTACCCAAAAGAAGCAGGGACAATTATTCTGGAACTGGCTATATCCAGCGGCAAACGCGTGATTGAGATCGGTACAGGCTCCGGGTCGCTTTCGCTTCTTTTATCCAGCCTGGTCGGTGAAAGCGGGAAGATTTATTCCTTTGAAAGAAGGGAAGAGCACCTGGAAAACGCGAAAAAAAATGTGAAGAAATTCGGCTTTGGAAATAATATAGAGTATTTTTTAAAAGATCCCCTCGCGGAAGGCGGCTTCGGAGTAGAAGAAATAGACTCTATCTTTATTGACGTGCCGGCGCCATGGACATTGGTGGAATGCGCGTGGCAAGCTTTATCAAACGGGGGACATATTGGCTTTCTCTCGCCCAATATCGAACAAGTCCAGAAAACCGCCGAAGAATTACATAAGGTAGGCTTCGCCCGCATCCGCTGTATGGAAATCCTGTCGCGCGGCATCCGCATCAAGAAAAATCTAACCCGCCCCTTCGACCGGATGATCGGCCATACGGGCTATCTATTATTCGCGCAGAAGGTAAAGAAGGGAAATGCTGAATTGGATTTTAGTATTTAAATTCATAAAAGAACAAACAGGAACTGTCCCAAAAACAAAATTTTTGAATTTTTGGGACAATCCCGAATACTTTTATTGATTGACTGACAGCATAAGAAATAGATTTTGCCTGGTTCGGTTCCACAACTCCACAACATTATTGTTGACCTTGCGTATAGTCAAGCAGGTATCACCCATAATTGTAAACTGACCAATTTTTGGAGTACTATAGGCATAATTGGCAACTATATCCTCTTGATTTAAAGCGGTAAGATTAAATTCTGAATTTCCGCCAATAGATACAATTCGTGTTTCCTGGGCGTCCAAGTTACCATTTTTATCACAAAACTTACAATATCCCTCATAACCTATTATAAAACGCGAATTTCCCATGGCAGCGACAGAAAGCGAATTTAATCTCCGATTACAAAAAACGGTTTTGTCCTTCAGCAATTCCCCATTTCCGGTAGTCCCGCAATTAAAAATCATATAACAAGCTTGATTTGCCGCAGTATCATTAAAAGCAACCATAAAACGATCGTCCGCTAAAGAGGCAATGCTAATGTTAGATACCATCTGATCTTGAAAATTTGTCGTCATGATCTGAGCCCCGTCTCTTTGTGAAAAAATCGACAATTTTGCTTTACCTGAAGTAAGATCATTATACACAATGGCAAAATAGTAAGATCCTAATGAAGCAACTTTTACCTGATCTACAGGATTAGCGGAAAATATAACATCATTAGCGACATAAACCGGACTGGATGGGTTGCTAAGATCTTCTATCGTAAACTTCCCCTTATTTTCAAGTAATAAAGAGCTATTAGTCAGTTCATTATAAGCTGCCACAACAGAGTAGTTTCCCACAGGAGTGTAACCGACAAATTTATTAATTACCGTTGAAGACATATTCGCGCTGAAATTGCAAAATGTGTTCCATATTAACTTATTGCCATTTGTATCATAGACTGTATATTGCAGATTGTTATAAGTATTAGGCGATGTCGCGTACTCAACCACTACATTACCGGAATCCAGTATTGAAATTCCAATATTAGTAGCCTGTGATAGATCAGAGAACACATCGCTTGTAACAGTAATTGGGCCTACGGTTGAGACAGAACTCAAAGTATAGCCGCTATAATGAAACAAAAGAAATTTCAGTTTTCCGCTGTCCACAACATCTCTATAAACAATGGCAATAGAATCCCCATTCGCGGCAGCGGTCGCGATAGAATTAATACTGGAGCTGCCGTAACTAGGATAATATGATTTTTGAACAGCAAATTGCGGAGAAATTTTATAATCTTTCCAGTCATATACAATTCCGCTGTTGCTATCCTGCATAAATTGCGCGTTAAAAGTTAAATCCGCGCGGTTTAAATTATGCGTGAGCGTAATACATTGATTCGGGCCCACCATGCCGCTGACATTCAGACTGACAGCGTTTTTACCATCTTTTCCATTAGTGCCATCAACACCATTAGTGACAGCAGCGCAAGCTGTCAAACCTCAGGTAGGATATCGCCCCAATTTCAAAAGACAGTGTTATAAATAATACTCTAAAAGGAAGGTTGTTTTTGAAATTTTCGAAAAGAATATTTTTTGTATAATACGCTTTTTCCTAATAGGTGAAAAAGCAAGATTCATCTCTTCAGTGCTACAATAACGCCGTCGTCAATGGAAAGAAAAAGAGTCTCAAAAGCCGGATGCCGGGATAGTTTTTCATTGAACTTTTTCAAGCGGTCCACGCCATTGTGATAAAATGCTTTTTCTTCTTCGCTCATTTGAATCACCTTTCCGCCGAAGAGAAAATTATCCACAAAAAGAATGCCGCCTTTTTCTATTTTATTCTCAAGAAGCTCTAAATACTCGACATAATCACGCTTCTGCGCGTCCAGAAAGACAAGGTCAAAAGTTCGTTGACTTTCTTTTAGAAAAGCAAAAGCATCTTGACAAAGAACTCGGATACGTGGATAAGATTCAAAAAGTTTTTTTGCCGCCTCAAAGCGGTTACGATCTCTTTCAATCGTAGTAAATTCCGCGCTTTCTTCCAAGCCCTTTTCCATCCAGAGTGTTGAATAACCGCTACCCGTGCCAATCTCTAAAGCTCGCTCAGGCTTTTTTATCTTTACTAGAAAATAGAGAAACCGGGCCGTGTTTTTTCTCACAACTGGAATTTTTTCCAAAACAGCCCAATTATAAAGGGCATCCCATTCAGGACAATCTAAAAATTGATTCAGAGACGCAATGTAAGATAGAATTTCTTTTTCAAAAATCATTGTTTTTCTCCTTTTTTTTCTTTTAGGGTATAGTGACCATCTTAGCGGAAGCGAAACATTCCTTTTCGAGAGCGAACAGGATGTGAGCGGCCGCGCTTCAGCCACTATACCAGTGCCCTGCCGACGAGGCATATTCTAAGCACTGCAAGCCATTTAGTCAAAATTTCATTTGCTTCGTTTAAGTAACCACCCAGAGAAAGCCGAAAATCCTTAACGTATGGGAAAGGGGTAAAAATGAATAACTTGCAGAGTAAAATCAAAAACAGCACTATCATTAATAGCCAATCTCTCCTATTTAAAATAAATACTATTCTTGTCCCGAGCGTCTTGGTATTCAGTCTTACCTTCGGTTTTTTTTATTATCAAAAAGAAAAAGAGAAGGTTCTTTCCCGGTTAAATTTAGAGTCTCATGAAATCATGGAAAGAATATCTCAAAACATAGGCGAAGCTCTTGAAAGGGAAAATCCGGACAGAGCGAGAAATTTTCTCTTTGCAGAAATGTCTTACCAGAACATTCTGGCTTTTGCCATAAAAAGCGGAAGTTATGAAATAAGATTTACAAAAGGTCTGGATGGAAAAATCGTTGAAAACCCTTCTTTAGTTGATTTTCAAAATAAAAAAAATACAGCTTCCCTGGTTTTAAAAAAGCCTCTCCTGAATAAAAGCGGATCGATAGAGGCTTATTTTACGGACCGTTTTCTTCTGAAGGAAAAGGCCTCATTAATCATTAATATGATTTTGCAGATTTTGATTATTTATCTATTGTTATCCATTGTTCTTTATTGGGGTGTAAAAATCATTATTTTAAATCCCGTAGGCCGTCTCAATGAATTGGTAAAAGGATTTACAAACTATGATTTTAAAATCAGGTCTCCTATTCTATCTTTAGATGAAATAGGCATATTAAGCGAAAACCTGAATCTTATGGCTGCATGCCTGGAAACTTACCATGAAAAACTCATTCATCAAAATTTCATTGACCCTATCACAGAATTGCCGAATCGCCAGCAGATTCTTTTAGATATTGAAAAAACCAGGGAACCTGTTTTAATCTTGATGAACCTGGATTTTTTTAAAGAAATCAATGATTGTTATGGGCACAAGGCGGGCGATTGGGTCTTGAAAGAGATTACTCGCCGTCTTAAGAAAATTGAAGCGGCTTATCGTTTTCGCCTTTATAGAATGCCCTCAGATGAATTTGCCCTTTTATTTGACCAGCAGATGGAAATCAAGGAGTTGGAGAAAATCATCAAGAACGCGGCGAGCGAGATTCATGAAAGTGAATTTTTATTAGACAATAATAATGAGATCCATGTCCAGGCGACATTCGGCGCGGTAAGAAGCAAAGACATCTATCCGGACAAAATAAAAAACGGTATATGGCGGTATATGGCCGCCCATGCCGATATGGCTCTCAAAAGAGCGAAAAAAAACCGGAAAAGCTTTATTATTTACCAGGAATATATGGAAATTCCACGCGAATACGAAAATAATATTATCTGGAAACAGAAACTTAAAGACGCCCTAAAAAACAAAAGAATTGTGCCTTATTTTCAGCCTATTGTGAATAATTACACGGGGATCATTGAAAAATATGAATGCCTGGCGAGGTTGATTGACCAGCATGGCCAGGCGATATCGCCCAGCTTTTTTCTGGATATCGCAAAGAAAAATCACCTCTACCACGAAATTACCCACACGGTTATGGACCATGCTTTCCGGGTTTTTCGAGACACGGATTTTGAATTTTCTATTAATCTAACACTTTACGATATCTTAGATGAAGAAATGAACCTTTCCATCATTGAAAAAATAAAAAACAATAGAGACGTCGCAAACCGTCTGGTCTTTGAAATACTGGAGTCCGAAGGTATAGAAAATTACAAGGAAGTAATGATTTTCATAGAAGAAGTAAAAGAGCTGGGTTGTAAGATCGCCATCGATGATTTCGGCTCAGGTTATTCCAATTTCGATCATATCCTCCGGCTGGAGGTCAATTACATCAAAATAGATTCTTCGCTCATCAAAAACCTGGACAAAGATAAAAACGCCCAGACTATTATCAAAACTATTGCCAATTTCGCGCGCGAGCTGGGCCTGAAAACTATTTCCGAGCATGTCCATTCCAAAGAAGTCCATGAAACCAGCGTAGGACTGGGCGTGGATTACTCGCAGGGTTATTACTTCGGAGAGCCCCAGGAATGTTTGCTGTTAAATTGATTGTCTTAATTGAAACGGCGCTGAGGCCTTTATGCTGGATATGGCATTGCTTTAGGTTCCTTCGGCGGATATGGCGGCGGTTTGTTATATGGCGTGCGTTTAGGCTGGGCTTTCTAAAAATATTTTTATCCCCCCTGCCGCATAAAACACGACAGAGGGGGATATATAATAAGAATCATCGAAGTTAGGTGATAAGTAGCATCTTTGAAGCTTACGGAAGCAATTATCAGCAAATATTTCTAAAAAATTGACAATGCGCTTTGTTATACTTACAATAAATGCAAAGAGGGTATGTTTATGCTTGTGTTGCATGGAATTTACGAGAAAGGTAAATTAGCGCTTGAGCAAAATTGTTTGCCGAATCAAGATTCGGAAGCGGAGGTTATATTGCTGAGCAAAGAAAGTAGTATTAAAAAAGGCTGGAAAAGGGTAGTCAAAAAAATTGAAATCAAAAAACATGATTGTGCAAGCCGTTTTCTGGAAGAAGAACGTGATCTATTTCTTTGACACTTCTGCGCTGATTAAACATTATATACTTGAAACTGGCAGTAAAACGGTGGATGATTTGATGACAAAAGCAAAAGGAATAAGAGTTTCTTCGCTTTATCGCCTGGAAAGCATGTCGGTAATACGCAGGTTATTAAAAGAAAAAATGATCAATCGATATCAATATGACGAATTGAAAATAAATGTTGATTATGACTTTAACTATTTTGATGCACTCCCTATAACATCAAGCGTAGAGGAGTTAGCTTATAGTCTAATCGATACTCATCAGTTAAAGACTTTAGATTCGATCCAATTGGCATCCTGCATGTTATTTCAAAATGTAATCGATTGTATGGTTGTATGTGACCAAAAACTAATTAAAGCCGCTCAAAAAGAAGGGTTGATTATTATCAATCCTATGGAAGCCATATAAGTTCGTGAAACAGTCTATATAACTGCGGCTTTTGCCAGGCGTGATTATATTTTTCCTAAAAAATTGACAATGCGCTTTGTTTGCCCCAGAGATTTAGAAAGCCCACGGAAAAATTTTTGCTTTTTTTTTGAGCCTGATATAAAATCTCGGTTCTGCAAATGAGAACATTTGTAGAATCAAAATTTTTTAGGAGGATTTTTATGAAGAGGGTACTAGTCCTATCAGCCGTAATCGCTTTTGCGGCAGTCAGCGCGTCTTTTGCTAACGCAATTTACTATTCACAAATTCTGGGTGGGGGCATCATCGTTGAGCAGGAAAAGCTCAATCCATTCAACCCGGCGGGCGTACAGTTTAAGCCGAATTTCTTCCAGCTGGAAGTAAGATCCGCGGCAGCCGCAGCAAATGTCACTGACCCAACCGGCTCTACTGATGTTATGCTTGCTTTTCCGGCTATTGTGTCTTACAAATTTTCCGATCTGCTGGGCCTGCGCCTTGGAATTTTTAACACCGCTGATTCTGCGGCAAATATCGACACCAAGAAAGCGGCTTCATTCGCCAGCGCGCATAGAAATACCGCTCTGAGCCCAATGTCTATTTTAGAGATTACCTATGCTTTAAAGCTGGGCGAAATCGGCATCGGTTTAAAGTACAATCCTGAAATCTCTTCTCAGGGCACGTTTAAGAATGACAACTTTTCCGCCAGTTACATGAAGCATAAAATTGAACCAGGGGTTGTTGTAAACATGGGAAATTTGGCCTTAAACGCTATTGGTAAGGTTTATCTCGAATTTTTAAACGTGAATGAAGCGTTTACAAATGCTCAAACGACGAATTCGTTGACCCTAAAATCTCCTTTTGAGCTTTTAGGCCTTAAGTTGCAGGCTAGCTACAAGCTTTCCGAGAAAATTTTGCTTGCCGCGAGGTTAGAGGGCGGTATGCTGAATGACGGCCTAGATTTCAAAGGAGTCACAGCCGGCGTCGGAAACACAAACTCCTCTGAAATAACAGCAGGTTTCGTCAATATTATCGCGGCTATGAAGCTTTCACCAGCTCCGATCATAGACGCTTATTTAGACCTGGGCGCTAAATTTTACGGGCATAGTTCTATCACTTACAGCCCTACCGCTACTAACACAAACACTATTCTCAACCAGATGTCTTTGCCGTCTTTGGCTGTGGGCATAAACCTTAAACCGGGCGATTTCCGCTTCAAGCTGGGTTTTGCGCAGGAAATTGTTGCGACAACGGCTCCTTATCCATTTACGATCAGCTTCTTGACCAGTGGTTATGAGCTGGATACTTCTGTCAACGGTACCGCTATAGATTTCGACACCTTGTACTCTATTAAGAGGACCGCCAGCGCGGGCATCTCTTATCAGACGGAAGGCTTTGTACTGGACGTCCTTCTGGATATCAGTACAAGCTCGTTCCTCGGCGAGGAAACAAGAAATCCTTTGCAGGCGCTTGCCCACATATTTAATTCTGGAAACTCTGTAACACCAACTATGTTCACCGGCGTCCGTGTAAGCTTTTTGTTCTAAAATCAAAGTTTGTATATGTAAAAAGCCTGCTGTCCAGGGACAGCAGGCTTTTTTTAATTCCGCCTCACCCCCGGCCCCTCTCCAAGTCTGGAGAGGGGAGAAGATTTCGAGAGATGAAGAAGAAAAGGAAGAACAATCTCACGAATTTTGTAAGACTGAAAATTTTTCCCCTTCAACTATCAAAAAATTCGAAAAAACTCTTGCTTTTTTTTGAGCCTGGTATAAACTAAATAATACTTCTATTAAGGGGGAAATTATGCAGTCACAGACAATCGAAGGTTACAAGAAAAAGCCGGTGATGATCAGTATTTTCGCGCTTCTTTATCTGCTGAATCCTCTTGGAAACATTTTGTTTAATTGGTTTTTTACTCCTCGAACTTCTTTTCCCCAGGTTTTAGAAAACATCGCAAATTATATCGCAACGGGAAATTTATTAGTGATTGTGATAGTTTTTTTATGGCTTTCCGCTATCCCGCTGTCTTACGGTCTATATAAAGTCAGGCTTTGGGCCTGGTATTACTTCCTGCTCCATTCGGTCAGCATGTTTGTCGTCAGTCTAATTGGTTCAAACGGACTGACATTTTCTGTCGCCTCACTCATTAACGTAGTATTTTTGATTCCGATCGGCTACTTTATCTCCAGAGAGATCCGGGTTCCCTATTTTAACCCAAGAGTACGCTGGTGGGAGCAATCAAAGAGATTTTTAAACGAAGTAAAAATACTGCTGAATGAAAAAGCATTAAAGACCTATGATTTTTCTATAAAAGGCGCGTTTATCAGAGAAGAAAATCTATCTGCCTATAGAATCAGCGATCTGATCCCAATAGAAATTGACCTGAACAAGGCAAAAATCAACTGCTTTGCCTATATTCGCTGGATTAACAACGAAAATAATCATTACCCTAAAGGGTTTGGCGTAAAATTTGAAAAATTAACGCCAAAAGATAAAAGCCAGATCGGAAACTATATAAAAAATCTGATTAAAGAGGGGAAAACTCTCTCCAGATAAAAAAGGCGGAACACTGAAATGAGTAAATTTCTCTTTGCTTTTTTACTTCTTTCTTCTTCTATTATTTTCGCTGAACAGGAGAATGTGTTAGGGCAAATTCTTGCACCCCCTCAGAAACACTTGAAGAATTATTCATTTCAGCCGGATTCTTCTATTCTTTCTAGAGTTAAAAAAACTGAGGGTTTTGTACTGGCGTATGTCAGAGAGCTGGACAGCACGACTAATTATACCAGTTATCTTCCCACAGCAAACGAAATGAATAAAATAAAAGAAGCCATAGAATTACTTCCTCCTCTTCACAAAAAAGTACTTAGCAACCGGATAGCAGGTATTTACTTTATTGACCATTTATTGGGAAGCGGCCTGACCGAATGGTTGATTGACGAAAAGGGCAATATTCATTCTATCATCTACATCAATTCAAAAGTGCTGAAAATGAGTTTGAACGAATGGCTGACTCAAAAAGAACAAAGCTGCTTTATCGCGGATAATACGAACCTAAGCCTTTCTATAAAATGCTCTTCCCGCCTGAGCGGAGTGTTTGGAATACTGCTTCATGAAGCGACGCACGCTGTAGATTATGCTGAAAATATTACTCCTTTCACGGATGATACCATCCGCGAATTTTACATAACTCAAAAGAAATATTTTCAGTCAAAACACTATTTTGAAAAAGTATGGAGCAGATACAGTGTGCCGCGTCCGGAATTCGACTTTTCTCTCCGGAAAAACATTACTTTTTATGGGTTTAGAAAGGGCCCAAAGATTAAATTGTCAGAAGCTAATGAGGTTTATAGCGGATTGACCAACTCCCCTTTTGTTTCCCTTTATTCCACTTACAGCTGGGCGGAAGATTTAGCCGAAATTTCCCTATTCTACCATTTGACTCATTCCCTTCACCTTCCCTATCAAATAAAGATTCTCAGTAATAATCAGGCCATTTATCTTTATGAACCCATGAAAAATCCGAAAATAAAAGAAAGAACAGGGTTTTTGAAACTGTTCTATTAAAAGTTCATTGGGGCCTCTGAGATGAATTTTTTGAGTGAAAATCATATTTTTCTATTTTTAATCCAGTTTTTTATTCTGCTGGGAGCCGCTAAACTATTGGGACTGGTATTTGGGAAATTAAAACAGCCCACGGTTACTGCGGACATTTTGGTAGGCATTACCCTGGGCCCTACTATTTTCGGCAGACTTTTTCCGGAAATATCCGCTGTAATATTTCCAAAAGATATCATCCAGCAGAATATGATCGAGACTGTCGCCTGGATAGGCATTCTTTTTTTGCTGATGGAAACAGGCCTGCAGGTAAATTTTGGGAGTATGTGGAAGCAGAAGGGCGACGCTTTCAAGATAGCTTTATTCGGGACAATCACACCTTTTATTTTCAGCGCAGTATTGATTTTTTTTCTTCCCGCTCATTATCTGGTCCAGCCGGATAAAAAATTTATTTTCACATTATTTATCGCATCAATTATGGCTATCAGCGCCATGCCCATTGCCATCAGGGCGCTCCATGACTTAAACTTATTAAAAACCGACATGGGGTTTTTGATCCTTTCTGCCCTTTCTATAAATGACATTATTGGATGGCTGACTTTTACGATTGTTCTGGGAATTTTTGGCCAGAATCAAATTGACTTTTTGAATATATTTTTGATCTTCAGCACTGCTATCCTGTTTACGGCATTCTGCCTTACCCTGGGAAGAAAATTTTCCAGTTATTCGCTCGGATTCATCAAGAAAAAATTCAATGACCAGTCCGGCCTTCAGGTAACATTTATAATACTGCTTGGCCTGATCTGCGGTGCTATCACGACAAAAATTGGGATCCAGGCCCTCCTCGGGTTTTTTATAGCGGGTATCATCGCCGGAGAGTCCAGAGACCTATCTGAAAAAGATAGAAATGTGGTCAACAAAATGGTCTACTCTATCTTTGTACCAATATTTTTTATCAATATTGGTCTTAAAGTTGATTTCTTGAAAAGCTTTGACTTGTTTCTGGCGCTTTTTATTACTTTTGTAGGAGTCGGTGTCCGCTTTATAGGCGCATGGATCGGCGTTCATTTTACAAAAGTCCCGACCGCGAACCGGCTTCCTATTTCCATTGCCCATACGGCAGGCGGGGAAATGCACATTGTCATCGGTATGATTGCCCTGCAATACGGCCTCATCAGCGAAACCCTATTTGTCTCGATCGTCTGCGGCGCGCTTGTTTCAACCATCATTATTGGACCCTGGCTTTCTCTTGCCATCCCGAGGAAAAGATGGATTCGTCCTTACAGTCTTTTGTCGGAAAAAAGCACTATATCAGAGCTTTCCTCCAAGAACAAAAGATTTGCTATCGCGGAACTTTGCTTGAAAGCCTCTGAAATTACTCATTTAAAATACGATGAAATATTCAATCCCGTGATAAAGAGAGAAGAAGCGCTTTCCAGCGCGCTGGAAAAGGGGATAGCTATTCCACACGCGAGGCTCAAGAAACTAAAGAAACCCCTTATTATTTTCGGGAAAAGCAGCCGGGGAATCGAATGGAACTCGCCCGACGGCATGCTTTCTCATTTCATGTTTCTGATCCTGACACCGGCGGATGATCAAGACATCCAGCTCCAGATTCTCGCCTCTATGGCTCAAAAAATGACTAACACAAAGCTTCGCGAAAATCTGCTCAAACTAAACAACGCGCGCGATATTATAAGCCTGTGGAAGTCAAGCCGCGAAAGTGTTTAGCGAGTAAATCTTTCATCCCAGCTGCCGGAAATTGTTTCAAATAAAAGCGCTTTTTTGAGAAGCCTGATGTATTCGTCCCTCGGTATTTCCCGTCCGCCCATTGCCGAAATGTGGGAAGTGAAAACCTGGGAATCTATCATTAGAAAACCCCGTTCTTTCAATTGCCCGGTCAAAGCAACCAGGGCCGCTTTAGACGCATTGCTTTCCCGGGAAAACATGGACTCGCCGAAGAAGCATCGCCCCAATGCAACCCCATAAAGCCCACCAGCCAGGACATCGCCCTGCCAGGCCTCAACCGAATGCGCGAATCCCAGGCGGTGTAATTCAGAGTAAGCCTCGATCATTTCTGGCAATAGCCATGTTCCCCGCACCATCTTGCGCGGCTGACTGCAGCCGGTAATCACATCTTCAAAGGAGCGGTCAAAAGTAATTTTAAAACGATTTTGGTTTAATGTTTTCCGCAGGCTCTTTGAAATCCGGAGCTCGTCCGGAAAAAGAACAAACCGGGGATCGGGAGAATGCCAGATAATGGGTTCCCCTTCGTTGTACCATGGAAAAATGCCGTTTTGATAAGCCAGAATCAATCGGGAAGGAGATAAATCACCGCCGACAGCCAGAATGCCGTTTTCCTCGGCAAGTAAGGACGGAGGAAAAATTAATTCATGAGAAAGTCTAAAGATCGGCATGAGACCCTTTGCGCGGAGCCGAAGTGGAAAAAACAATTTTATCATCCTTGACATCAATAGCCACCCTGCCGCCCTTTGACAATTTTCCGAAAAGGACTTCATCCACAAAATAATTTTTAATGTGCTCCTCTAAAAAGCGCGCAACTTCCCTCGCTCCAAAAGCCCTGGAATAGCTTTTACCAGAAAACCAATCATAGCAGGCCTCCGACACAGAGAGATTGATTTTTTTTTGCTTCAGTTGTATAGCAAAATCGGCAATCTGTTTTTTCACAATCTTGAGGATCACCGCCTTATCCAGATGAGAAAAGGTAACAATGCCGTCCAGCCGGTTTCTAAACTCCGGCGCGAAAAAATTCTCCAGCGCCTTTGACGGCTTTTTGCTGCTTGCGTTTTTTTCATCCGCTTCTATTGACTCGAAACCCATTTTTCCTTTCTCCAGATCTCTCGCCCCGGCATTCGATGTCATAATGAAGAGCACATTCCGAAAATTCGCTTTCCTGCCGCTGGAATCCGTCAAAGTCGCGTAATCCATTACCTGAAGCAACGTATTAAAAATATCGGGGTGGGCTTTCTCAATTTCATCCAGAAGCAAAATAGAGTGAGGGGTTTTCCTGACGGCTTCGGTCAAAAGCCCGCCCTCATCATAACCCACATACCCCGGAGGAGAGCCAATCAACCGCGCAACGGTATGTTTTTCCTGGTATTCACTCATGTCAAAACGATGCAGCGAGAGGCCCATAGTAGAAGCAAGCTGTTTCACCAGTTCTGTTTTTCCTACTCCAGTCGGGCCTACAAATAGAAATGACGCCAGAGGCTTATTCCCATCCCGAAATCCCGCGCGCGACCTTTTTACAGCGGAGACAACTGTTTTCACCGCTTCATCCTGGCCAAAAATATTTTTCAACAGTTCCGCTTCCAGATTCTGAAGGAGCGCGGCCTCATTTGAAGTCAAATTTTTCTCGGGGATTCTCGCCATACGGGCAATGATCCTTTCGATTTCATGGCGGCCTATGGTTATTTTTTTGCTGGGAATGTCATCCTGCTTCATCCTCGCAAACGCACCGGCTTCATCTATTACATCAATCGCTTTATCAGGAAGATGCCTTTCTGACAGGTACTTTTCCGAAAGCTCCACCGCTGATTGAAGCGCGGAAGCTGAATAAGCCACATGGTGGTATTCCTCGTATTTCTGTTTCAGACCCATTAAAATCCGATGGGTTTCTTCCAGAGTTGGCTCAGGCACATCTATCTTCTGAAAACGCCTGGATAAAGCGCGGTCTTTCTCAAAGTATTTTTTATATTCCTCATAAGTAGTAGAACCAATGCAGCGTATCTTTCCATCGCTTAAAGCGGGCTTTAAAATATTAGAAGCATCCATTGACCCACCCGAAACCGCTCCGGCCCCGACAATGGTATGAATTTCATCAATAAAGAGAATCACATTGTCCTGCTTCATCAGTTCGCCAATGACTTTCTTCAAACGCTCCTCAAAATCGCCCCGGTAACGCGTTCCGGCAATTAAAGCGCCCATATCTAAAGAATAGATTTTCGCTCCCTTCAAAGCCGCCGGGACTTTATCCATGGCAACGAGAGACGCTAAACCATCCGTAATAGCGGTCTTCCCGACTCCCGGTTCACCCACATGGATAGGGTTATTTTTAAAGCGGCGGCACAAAACCTGAATAGTCCTTTCCAGAATCTCTTCTCTCCCGATCAGCGGCTCCAGCTTTCCCGCCTTCGCTTTCTCAACCAATTCCACTGTAAAATAGAAAAGGGCGCTTTTTTGACCGGAAATATTCTCCTCTTTTTCTTTTGTTTCAGGAAAGACGTCGACAGAGTAAGAATCGGAATCGGGGATGACCGAAACCCCATGGGAAATATAATTGAGCAGGTCTAAGCGGGAAATCCCCTGCTGTTTTAAAAAATAAGCCGCGAAAGACTCTTTCTCTTCTATCATCGCAACATAAACATCACCAATACTGACCTCTTTTTTCCGGGGATCAGAAGTAGAAAAGACGGCTTTCGCCAGAGTATTCTGAAATCCTATTGACTCAGATGGTTCCCCGTTTTCAGGCAAAGCCGGATAATACTGAGAAAAGTGCTTTTCCAGATTCACTTTAAGAGCTTCAATATCTCCGCCGCAATGGTAAAGAATAGCGGCTCCGTCATCAAAAAACAAGGAAGCAAATAAGACATGCTCGGGCGTCAAATATTCATGCTTTCTGGTTTTTGTTTCATGGTAAGCTGCCAGGATAATTTGATTGAGTTCTGGGCTGATTTGCATGGTTTTAAGCCTCTTCCGCGCTGCATTTGAGGGGAAATTCTTCCTGCTTTGCCAGCGTATGGACTTCCGCGATTTTTGTTTGAGCAATATCGTAGGTATAAACCCCTACCATACCTCTTCCTTTATTATGAACATCCAGCATAATTTTTGTAGACTCCGCGGCGGTTTTATGAAAAACAGATTGTATCACTTCTACCACAAAATCCATAGTCGTATAGTTGTCATTATGCAAAATAACCTTGTAAAGCTTTGGTTCTTTCGCTTCTGGTTTCTCTTGAAGCCCCA
>JAGVOW010000094.1 GCA_020052515.1 Brevinematales bacterium
CATGCTTCCGCAGACTACGCGGCATATTACAGCAATACTGCCCAAATCTGGATAAATTCCTCCGCCTCAGTGTCTGTCGGCGGGATACAAGTCGCCAATGGTGCAATCTATATGTCTTACGCGGGTGATAGCACGCTTTGGGTAGTAACAAATACAGGTAAAGTCAATCCGGACCCAGTAACTGGAAGGGCGGGCGGATTGCTTGTAACAAACGGCATTATATATAGTGTTATGCTTGATGATTTTCATCCTTCCAATGATCTTTTTATTTCATCAAACCTGGGCGTCAGTTGGAATACGATTTTTATAACGAATGGATCACTTTTGGTTGACACCGGTAATGGGATCGCTTATGACGCGGGAATTGTTTATTTATCAGGCTCTTCAACGACGGGGTATCCTTGCTACTGGTCAGTTCATGGTGATGGAAGTGTTTTCCAGGTCATATTGGAAACCTCGACAGGTGTCGCTAATGACATTCAGGTCTGCAATGGTGTAGTCTATACAGTCGGATTGGCAAGTGGAAATGCCTGCTACTGGATTGGGACGGAAAAGCATATATTAGCATCGGCGACTAGTGTGAGTGGATTATTACTAATCAAAAACTGAGATAGCTGATAGGACTCGAAGACATCCGTAAACTTATTCAAAACAAGCACAATGCTTTATTTATTATTATAATTCTCTGCTTGATGTTAAGTATTAACATCATTCTGGCAAACAGGAAGGCATGGGATGTCCTGTCTCTCTAAGTCAAAGCGCATCAACAATCTGGAGAGGCTTTAAGGCCTCTCCATTCTTTTTACTGTCTCTTCTCCTAAAAGACGAAACAATAAAATAATATCCGGACTGATTGTTTTTCCTGTCAATTGAATTCTCAGCCTCTGTATTAGATCTCCCAGCTTGACGGAATGCTGAGCGGCGGTACTCTTTAGATTCTCTTCTATCTCCGCCCTATTTTCCCAATTTTTCATAGCAAGAAGCCATTTTTTTACTTCAACATAAGCTTTTTCGATGTCCACATTCTTTTTCAATTCCTCGAGTACAGGAAGGGCTTTTTCGTCCATAGAAAAAACATTTTGCGCGAAAGAAAGCGTCTCTTCGTAAAGACTTTTCAAATTGCTGTGCCTACCCCTGAGGCCATCCAGAGCCATTAAAAACCATTGATTCTCCAGCATCTTTCCTTGCTTTGGCAGATTTGTCTCCTTCAAAAATTCCTCAAAGTCCTGGATAAACTTTTCTAAAGGCAGCGCTCTCATGTGCTTGCCGTTTAACCACATCATCTTTTCTTCGTCATAAACCGCATTGGATTTACTGAGCTTTTCAATGTCAAAATAACGCATCAGTTCTTCCATGGTAAAGACTTCATCATTTCCATGCGACCAGCCAAGCCGAGCTATCGCGTTGAGAAGCGCGGAAGGAAGAATGCCCTGCGCACGGTAATATTCAATATTGGTAGAGCCCTTGCGCTTGGAAAGCGGCGCTTTATCTTTACCCATTACTAAGGGCAAATGAGCAAACTGAGGAATGGTAAAACCCAGGTTTTCGTATAAAATAATCTGCTTTGTCGTATTGGTAATATGGTCTTCCCCGCGAATAATATGAGTCATTTCCATTAAGGCATCATCAACAACAACTGCAAAATTATAAGTAGGCGAGCCATCGCTCTTGAGAATAACATAATCATCCAGTTCTTTTGTATTGACATTAATCCGTGCCTTAACAACATCCTTAAAAGCAATGTCCCTATCCCCGCCAATGTCTAACCTCACTACAAAATCACCGGCAGGCTTTTCTTTCTTTCCTCTGCAATTCCCATCGTATTTCGCGGCCTGATCCATCAATCCTTTCGCGCTATTTCTGGCAAGCAGGTCCTCTCGCGAGCAGGTACAATAATAGGCTTTGCCCATTTCCAGAAGTTTATCCACATAAGAACGGTAGATTTCAAAACGGTCGCTCTGTTTGTAAAACTCATCGTAGTCCATTCCCATCCACTTCATATCTTTAATGATCGATTCGGTATAAATTTCCTGCGAACGCGAAAGGTCTGTATCCTCAATCCTTAACACCAGTTTTCCGCCTGTATGCCTGGCGTAAAGCCAATTAAAAACAGCTGTGCGCGCGCTTCCCAGATGAAGTTTTCCAGTAGGCGAAGGCGCAAAACGTACTTTTGTCATAATAGCTCCTTTACAATTTTGCGGTTTCTTCTTTTTCCTGCTTTTTCCCCTGGTCGCTCACCAAAACCAGGATAATGGCACCAAATAGAATACACATATCAGCAAGATTAAAAACCCCTGTCCTTAATTTTCCGATCCCCATATTCATAAAATCCACCACAAACCCATGATTAAAAATCCGGTCATAAAGATTGCTCATTCCACCGCTGATAATGCCGCAAAAAGCAATGATCTGCAGTAGATTCATTTCTTTTGTCTTAAAAATCATGGCCAATAAAACAACCAGGAATATTAATGGAACAGAAGTCAGAAATACCAATTTCAGGGGCAATGGCCAATTAGAACCCAATCCCAGAAAAGCCCCATTATTCTCCACAAAATTCAAAATAAAAAAATCCCCTACTACCTGAACCGTGCCTTGATCCTTCAGATAATTACTCGCGGCCCACTTGGTAACCTGGTCGCCTGCGATGCCGATCGAAATCAATAATAAGATCAATAAAATTTTAGTCCATTTGCTTTTCATATGCCCTCCTCGCTTATCCTGATATTTCCTTTACACGCCCTATTTCTCCGCTCTCCAACCGGACTTTAATTCCCCGGGAATGTTCCGGCGAAGAGGTTAATATATCTTTGACCACCCCTTCTGTCAACTTTCCGCTTCGCTGGTCTTTTTTTAAAACTATAGAAACCTTTAAACCTTTTTTAATACTAGAACGAATAGTTCCATCCATAATAGCTCCTACTCCCCCTTTTCAAAGGGGGTCGGGGGGATTTTTTATTCCAGGCTTAGCCTCTGATGCCCATGGTAAAGTTTATCCCTTTGTTTCTGAACATCCTGGCTGGTAATATATTCATCAAAAGTCATAGAACGGTCTATAATGCCCGCAGCCGTAATTTCAACAATTCTATTGGCTATGGTATCAATGAATTGATGGTCATGCGAAGAAAAAAGAACTACCCCGGGAAAATTGATCAAACCATTGTTAAGGGCTGTAATAGACTCCAGATCAAGGTGGTTGGTCGGCTCATCCAAAACCAGCGCGTTTGCCCCGCTCTGCATCATTTTAGCCAGCATACAGCGGACTTTTTCGCCTCCCGATAACACATTCACCCTTTTCAGTGATTCCTCTCCTGAAAAGAGCATCCTGCCGAGAAACCCGCGGATAAAAGTTTCGTCTTTTTCTTTTGAATATTGCCGGAGCCACTCAACCAGATTCATCTCACCGTCAAAATAAGCGCTGTTTTCCTTTGGGAAATACGCTGTCGTGATGGTTTCTCCCCATTTGAATTTACCGAAATCCGGCTTCATTTCATCCATAATGATCTGAAATAAAATTGTTTTTACCAGATTGTTCTGGCCAAAAAAAGCGATTTTATCTGTGTTCCTGACATCCAGGTGAAAGTCTTTAAGCACCATTTCCCCATCAATGGTTTTACAAAGACTTTCAATGGTAAGTACTTTTGTCCCGCAGTCCCGGTCGGGTTTAAATGCCACATAAGGGAAACGGCGTGACGTAGCGGGGATTTCTTCGAGCGTCAATTTTTCCAGCAGTTTTTTTCTGGAAGTCGCTTGCTTGGACTTTGAAGCGTTCGCGCTGAAACGATCGATAAAGGTCTGAAGCTCTTTTGCTTTTTCTTCCTTTTTCTTATTATCATCCTTTTTTTGTTTGAGCGCGAGCTGGCTTGCTTCTACCCAGAAGTCATAGTTACCGGTATATACTTTTATAGCACCGAAATCGATGTCCGCAATATGCGTACAGACCTTGTTAATAAAATGCCGGTCATGAGAAACCACGATCACCGTGTTATTAAAATTATAAAGAAAATTTTCCAGCCAGGTAATGGATTCGATATCCAAGTGGTTGGTCGGTTCATCCAGAAGCAAGACATCTGGATTACCAAATAAGACCTGAGCTAAAAGCACCCGCACTTTCTGGCCGCCTTCCAGCTCTTTCATCTTCTTCTGGCGCAGGCCTTCTTCTATTCCTAACCCGGAAAGCAATACGGAGGCGTCGGCTTCCGCTTCATAGCCATTCATTGCACTCACCAGTTCTTCCAGCTCAGAAGCCCTATGGCCATCTTTTTCCGAAAAATCACTTTTAGCGTAAAGAATTTGTCTTTCTTTCAGTACCGCAAACAATTTTTCATGTCCCATCATAACCGTATCGAGTACAGAATATTCATCAAACTTAAATTGGTCCTGCTGAAGCATTGCGATTCTTTCATTTGGATTGGTCAAGATACTGCCTTCATTGGGCTCAATTTCCCCGGACAAAACTTTCAGAAAAGTAGATTTGCCCGACCCGTTCGCGCCGATCAGCCCATAAGTATTTCCGGGCGAGAATTTTATATTGACATTTTTAAAAAGCACTTTCTTGCCGAAAGAAAGCGTCACACCTGCGACTGAAACCATCTTTTACCTTCCTTTTAGTTTTTACCTCACAACAATAGACTCTTCTTTATCCCTTGTTTTATTTAAAACCGCTCTTTTATTTTGATCCAGCTCCATCTTGCGCATTCTGAATGTCTTAGGAGTAACTTCCACCAGCTCATCATCCGCAATAAATTCAATCGCCTCATCCAGCGACAAATTCCGCGGCACTTTCAGTACGATCGTCTGGTCTGAATTGGAACTGCGCATATTGGTTAACTTTTTCTCCTTGGTAATATTGACATCCAGATCACGGTCTCTATTATTTTCCCCTACAATCATTCCCTCATAAACTTCCGTGCCCACTTCAATAAAGAGCTCGCCGCGGTCTTCCATAGCAAGGTGCGCATAAGAGTTTGAACTGCCCATCCTATCTGCGACAAGGACTCCATTAAAACGGTGCTTGAAATTGCCTACCCATTCTTTGTAATCCTCAAAAATGCTGTTCATGACGCCCAGTCCCCTGGTATCCGTTAAAAATTGACTCCTGAAACCAATGATCCCTCTGGTAGCGCAAACGTATTCCAGTGTAACCCTTCCGGTACCGCTATGCTTCATGTTTTCCATTTTCCCCTTCCGCTGGGCCATTTTTTCAGTCACCACTCCCATGTACTCTTCGGGAATGTCAAAAAACACCCTTTCTACCGGCTCACAAAGCTTTCCGTCAATCTCTTTCGTGATAATGTTCGGTTTGGACACCATCAGCTCATAGCCTTCCCGCCGCATGGTTTCAATGAGAATTCCCAGTTGAAGCTCTCCCCTACCCGATACCTTGAAAGCATCCGCTCTATCCGTCAATTCGACACGGATAGAAACATTCCGGAAAGCCTCATGCTCAAGACGCGCCTTGATGTGGCGGGTAGTAAGGTACTTCCCTTCCCTTCCGGCGTAGGGGCTTGAATTGACATAAAAATTCATGGACACCGTCGGTTCATCGACTTTTATGCCGGGAAGCGGCACCGGATTTTCTAAGGAAGTGATGGTGTCACCAATCGAGATGTTCTCAACACCTGAAACAGCGATAATATCACCGGCTTCAACTTCATTCACCTGCTTTTTATTTAAACCATGGAAAGTAAAAATAGCGGACAACCTGACACTTTTGACAGCCGCGTCTCCGCTGCAAAGAGCATAAGGCTTTGACATTTCCAGCTTACCGTTGAACATCCTTCCCAGAGCCACCTGCCCAATATAGGAATCATAATCCAGATTAGTCACCAGAAATTGAGGTTCCTTGCTGTCATCACCGATCGGCGCAGGAATATAATTAATAATAGTTTCAAAGAGCGGCTTCAAATCAGAAGAGCTGTCTCCCACATTATTGTAAGCGATTCCTTCTCTGGCAACTGTATAAATAATAGGAAAATCAATCTGCTTTTCATCCGCTCCCAGATCAATAAAAAGGTCATAGACCTCATTCACGACTTCTTCGATTCTGGCGTCCTTTCTATCTATCTTGTTGATCACTAGAATAATAGAAAGCTTTTTCGCCAGGGCTTTCCGAAGCACAAATCTTGTCTGCGGCAGAGGGCCTTCGCTGGCATCCACCAGTATAAGCGCTCCATCCACCATATTCAAGCCTCGTTCCACCTCTCCGCCGAAGTCGGCATGGCCCGGTGTATCAATGATATTGATTTTGATATCATGGTAATAAACCGCGGTGTTTTTGGCCGCAATGGTAATTCCCCTTTCTTTTTCAAGGTCCATAGAATCCATTACCCGGTCCTGCATTTCCTGGTTTTCTCGAAAAATCCCGCTCTGCCGCAGCATCGCGTCTACTAAGGTGGTTTTGCCATGGTCTACATGGGCAATAATCGCGATATTGCGGAATTTTTCTTTTCTCATTAAAAAATCTCCTTTAACTTTGCTAAAATTACTGCGAAGAGAATACCTTGGAACACGGAATTAACCTGGCAGGAAAGAACTTAGGCCAATATTTTAAAGGAAAACTCATAATTTTGCAAAATTTTGACTCATCTGCAAAGAAGAATTACAATTATAAAAGTTAAAATATTTATAACAATGAGGGCAAATCATGAAAAGTCTGTTTGATGGTGTAAAAGAATTCAGTAAAAACGATTTTGAAAAAAATAAAAAATTGTTTCAGAAACTCGGCACTTCTCAAAAACCACACACCTTATTTATTGGCTGTTCTGATTCCAGGGTTGTTCCTGATTTAATAACAAAAAGCCTTCCCGGCGACTTGTTTGTCATTCGAAATGTGGCAAATATAGTCCCCTATTACCGCGCGTCTTCTGAATATTTGTCTACTACATCCGCGATTGAGTATGCGATAATAGTATTAAATGTAGAAAACATTGTAGTCTGCGGCCACTCGAATTGCGGAGGATGCAAAGCATTATTCTTAGAAGAGGCCGAATTAGAGGAGATCCCGCACACAAAAAAATGGCTTGAATTGGCAAAAAACGCAAGAATAAAAGCAGAATCACTAATCAAAGACTTTGACAGCAAAGATAATATTGAGTGGCTGGTTGAACAGGAGAATATTGTAGAACAAATGAATCATTTATTAACCTATCCAATAGTAGAGGATCGTTATAGTAAAGGCTTAATCAACATTTATGGCTGGTATTATGAAATCGGAACCGGCGTAGTATACAACTACAATTTCAAAGAAAAAGTTTTTGAAGAAATAAAGTGATTTAAACTTCAGTCAGAACCCTACTCATAATGCCTGAGCGCTCCGGAAACGGTTTGTTTCGAGGCTTTTTTGGCCGGGAAATAGGCGGAGATAAAGCCGATAACAAGCAAAATGCCGGTGTAAATAAAAAGCATAGGTATTGAAGCAACAAAGTGAATATGCCTATCGACAATGAACAAAGCCTGAGCACCGTTTGTGACATCAAAATTAAATGAGGACAAAATTCCCATCGCGATATAAGCCAGAACTATCCCGCCCAATGAAGCGAAAAGCGTCAAAAACAAAGTTTCTAAGATAAAGAGCTGGCTAACATTCCCCTTCTGCATGCCGATCGCCCGGATTGTCCCGATCTCGCGGGTCCTCTCCCGGACAGACATTCGCAGCGTATTGACAACCCCGATTTGAGTGATGAAAAATAGAATCAAGACGCCAAAAAAAGTGATATAGTTTGTCAGAATGGAATATTGATACATTTCAGAACCTTCCGAAAACATAGTCGTGATTTTGACAAAGGTCCCTTTTACATTATGAATGCTGATATCATCCATGGCTTTTTCTATATCTCCCTCGTTACGGCACTTCGGAAAAAGTTCCCATTCTTTGACAAAAGTTTCCGAAGACTCCAAATCTTTACTGAAGGGGACAAAACCGCCTTTCACTTTCTCCGGAAGATTTTCCATAATAGAGTGATAATAATCATTTTCATTGATTAATATCAGATTCCCCGGAATATTTTCTCCGAGGGGAATAGTCCCGCACAGCCTGTAAATATTGGTAAAACTTCTCTCCCCAAACCGGGCTCGAAAGGCTGTTTGAAACGCCGAACCGGCAGACAATCCCAGCTTATCCGACAACGTCTTTGATAATAACACCTGATTGGTTTTTACAATTCTCTTGCAGGTATCTTCTGTTAATGAAAAATAATTTGAGAGGGCCGCGATCGCTTCTTTATTTGTGCGGAAAACCATGAAAACCGAGTCGCTGCTTTTCTTTCCACTCATTGCCATGCCTTTGTAATAAACCAGATCCGGCTGAAAAGCTTTGTATAAATTCTCAAAAACTTTTTCCGTGTTATCAGGATTGACAAGCGTAATCAGAAGCCTATCCGTTTCCTGTTCCCGATAGTCCAGGAGCCTTTTCAAGTCTCCATCTTTAATATAAACTGCGTCATCCATAAATATGTTATCCGAATTTTTCAAGATTCCGGCCACCAAAAAACGAGCCGTTTGCGATTGATTATTTATGGTTGTCAGCCGCACTTTAAAAGTATCATGAAGCCTGAGATTGAGCTTTTTCGCGTACTTTTTGTTTAATAATACCGGATTTTCAAAATTAGTACTGGTAAAATCTTCCAATTTTCCTTCACCGAGACTTATGGTTGCTAAAAAATCATGGGAAATTTCCGTGCCGTTGATGAAAACGCTCGCGCTTTTTTTATTCCCAATCGCCCTTGAAAAACAGACTATTTTTTCCCTGATGGATAATATTCCGGAAGTATTTGTTGCGATCATTTCTTTAAAAAGCGCCTTATCACGAATGACGGATTTTACATTCTCCGAACGCTCCTGGTTTTCAATCATAATATGCCCTGTATAATTGGCCAGGTACTTGTTGACAATGATGTCAGTCATCCCTCTACCCAGTGAGCTGGCCATAATGAGGACCGCCATAGCGAAAGCAATAATAATGGAGAGGAGTAAATTCCTTCTTTTCTGCCGCAATAAATTTCTGATAGCCAGTTGTATGATTAATTTCATCCACATTACTCCTTGGCAATTGCTTCCAGCGGATTTATTTTCCGGGCAAGATGCACCGGGTAAAGTATCGCTAATGAAGAAAAAAATAAAAGCTCAACGAAACAAATTACCCCTTCTTTTAAGCCGAAAAACGGCGTAAAATGATCCGACCCAAAAAAGAGCGCCGCCATTTCCTGATCGGTAACCGTAATGCCCAGCCCTCTAATAAAATGAGTGAGCACTGCCCCGGCAATGATTCCGAGAACTCCGGCCGACAGCGTGAGTATCAGCGTCTCAACTGTAAAAAATTTCGCGACAAAGTTCTTCTGCCCTCCTATGGAGCGGATCATCGCGATCTCATCAACCCTTTCAATTACAGCCATATTCAGCGTGTTCATAATGACTATAATTGTAACAAAATAAAGAAACAATATAAAAACAAACATCCCGGTCGTCAGCATATTGGTGCCGACAGCCATGACTCCGCCCGCGGTATTCCAAGAAATAGCTTTTACGGAAAGGCCTGCTTTTTCCAATCCGGAGTTCAATTTTTTGACCTCATTATCGATTGATAGAACGTTCTTTATTTTTACAGCAATGACATTATAAGAACCGTTTTCAATTGAAATTTTTGATTTACCCGGGGTGTTTTTTTTAAGATGCTTTAGCTGATAAGGCACGCCGTCATTCTGAATGCTATTTTCAATCACATTATCATTAAACAGGTTATTAAAGTTTTCATCTTCCATTTCCATTAATTTTTTCTGGCTTTTGGAAATTTTAGAATCATCTCTGGAAAAATTATAATTGAAGCATTCACGGAAGGACTCTATGTCCATAAAATTAAAATAGCCCCAGAATTCATTGAAGTCTTTATAGGTAACAATGCCCTTCACAGGAATTCGGATATCCTGATTGACTTCGTCCTGGCTTAACCCCATAATGACCAGATTTGTTTTTACATCAAGCGTATTCAGGTTTGATCTGGCGTCCGCGGTTAATTCCGAATCCTTAAGCAAAAGATTCTCCGGCAAAACCCAGAAATTTCTCCTTCCATAAATCCTTTCCCGCCATCTGCGGGAGAAAAGCAGGCCTCTTTCACCCTTCTTGATTGAAGTGCCTTCTATGATGATTACATTTGAACCGAAAAATTTCTGAAAATCCTCAAATTCCACTCCAGTAAATACCGACCACGTTGACGACTCATTTTCTAAAACCAGAGAATAACCGTAAGCCATCGGCAGGAATTTTTCCACGGAAGGCTGTTTTTCCAGAAACGCCCGGATATTTGAAAATTCATTTATTTCAAAAAGATTCGCGATTTCATCAAATAAAATATTATCATTTTCCAGATTGGTTGAAATCAAAAGGATGTCCCCTGTGAATTGCCCGGCGATATTCCGCTTCAAATTCTCATTTGTCCCTGTGGTGACAGCGTTTCCAAATGACATAAAGAGCGCGGCGAAGAACACGATCATTCCAATAATGATGCTCTTTCCCCTGTGACGGGAAAGGTTCCGCCAGGCTATTTTTATTACAAGCAGCCATTCCTGCAAAGCCATGTTAGTCTCCTGTGAAATAACAGCGTTTAATTATACAGGGCGGGCTTTCTTTTGTCCAAATTTGGGGATTTTTTGCCGCTCTTACGAAAATTGGGTCTTTTGATTCCGCATCCATGCTTTGAGAAGGAATTTGGGTTCCGGGAGAGAGAACTTGAGATAACCCCACGCGAAAATTTTGATTAATTTACATTGTCAAAGTAGAATATATCAGGAGCTGATTTATGAAATTTGGAATTATTCTTGAAACAAAAGAGTTTGAGAAAGCCTGGAATGCTTTTCGTTTTGCAGTAACTTCAAAAAAGAATGGGCATGAAGTTAAAGTCTTCCTTATGGGTGAAGCCGTAGAATGTGAAGGTTTAACTCATGAAAAATATAATGTAGATGAACAATTGAAAAATTTTATCCGGGCGGGTGGTGAAATATTAGCTTGCGGCACATGTCTAAAATCAAGAAATAAAGAAGGTTCAGAAACTTGCCCATTATCAACCATGGTTGATTGTGTAAAAATGGTTGAGTGGGCTGATAAAACGGTAACTTTTTAAAAAAGCTGGGGTGGGTCTACCATAGTAAGACTGAACGGCTAAATCAGTTTGACTTCTGGCTCATTCTGTATTATACTGTAATACAGAATAAAGGAGTTCTCTATGAGGCAAATATTGTCAGTTAGCATTAATCCAATCCTCAAAAAGAAGCTAGAATCTGTTTC
>JAGVOW010000113.1 GCA_020052515.1 Brevinematales bacterium
ATGTTTGGAATAATGGATATAGTGGGAATCTTAGAAGCTATATTAGTTTTGGGCGTTCTGGTTTTTGTGCATGAATTGGGCCATTTTTTAATGGCTAAAATAAATGGAATAGGGGTGGACGCTTTTTCCATTGGTTTTGGTAAAGAAATTTTTGGATTTACCATTGGGGAAACCCGATACAGGATCAGCTGGATTCCTTTAGGAGGCTACTGCCAGCTCAGGGGTGAAGAAAGCAAGGATCGTTCTGAGTCAGCCAAGAAAGACCCAAGGGCAATGTACAACCGGCCTCCTCTGGCGCGTCTCCTGGCAGTACTGGGTGGCCCGGTGTCCAATTATCTTTTTGCAGTTCTGGTTATGACAGTTTTATTTCTGGGAGGTTTCAAGGAAACTTTTATTCCCTCCTATGTGGCGGTTGTTCCTTCTAATGCGGACGGCTCTCAGACCCCGGCATGGATTGCCGGTTTACGATCGGGTGATAGAATTATCTCTATTGATGGCCAGAAGGTAGAATATTTTAGCGATATACCGGAATTAGTCGCGCTAAAAAAGGATGAAAAGCTTTTCCTGTCCTATCTTCACAACGGTATTACCAATACAAATACCATCATTCCCCGCTATTCTAAGGAAAAGGGTTTCGGTTTTATTGGGGTCAGTCCGCTTTATCTTCCGGTAGTTGGTTTGGTTCAGAGTAATTCTCCCGCGTTTGAGGCGGGTGTTTTACCGGGAGATACAATAGAATCCATTGGTGGAAAAAAAGTGAGTTATTTTTATGAGCTTCAGGATGCGATAAAGCACAAAACGAACCAGGAAATTTTACTGGGGATATCAAGGTCGAATGTCTTTATCGCTAAAAATATCCGCATTGGCCGTTTTGAGGGCAATGGGTATCTGGGAATAGCTTCTGGTAAGGTTCCCACTGTGGAAAAGTTTTTTCAGGAAAAGAATGTTGTAGTCGCTTTCCAGAAAGGGTTGGAAGAATGCAATCTATTGCTTGTGAAAACAATAAAGGGTTTGGGAGCTTTGTTTCAAGGAAAGATTGATGTTCAAAAAAACATTTCCGGGCCTATTCGAATTGTCCAGCTGACGGGAGAAGTAGCGGCAAAGACTGATTTTGTTACGTTGGTCAGGCTGGTTGTGCTGATCAGCGTGGCATTGGGTTTTTTCAATCTTCTGCCGTTTCCAGGCCTGGATGGAGGCCATGTGGTTTTCAATTTGATTGAACTGATCAGCCGGAGAAAATTCCCTGAAACTTTACGGCGATATATTGAATATGCCGGGCTTGCTTTTATCATTGCCCTTTCCATAGTTGTTTTATTTAATGACGTTTTTAATATCTGGATGGGAAGATAAAAGAATGGGAAAATTTAAAATAGCCGTTCTGGTTTCCGGCAGGGGATCAAACCTCGACGCGATCATTAAAGCCGTCCGGGACAAAAAGCTTCCTCTTGTACAGATAGCGCTGGTTTTAAGCGACAACCCGGCGGCAAAAGCCATTGAAACCGCGAGAAAGAATGGTATTAAAGCGCTTTATATTTCTCCGGGGAAGTTTAAGACAAAATTAGAAGGGGAAGCGGAGAGCTCCTATATAGAGGCTTTGAGAAAATCAAAAGCCGATTTGATTGTTCTCGCTGGATTTATGCGTATTATTAAACCTCCCTTGATTCAGAGCTTTCCAAACCGGATTATTAATATTCATCCTTCTCTTTTGCCGAAGTACCCGGGGCTTCATACGCATCAAAGGGCTCTGGAAGCTCATGATCTGGAGGCGGGGTGCACTGTTCATTTTGTGAATGAAATTACGGATGGGGGGAAAAGGATTATGCAGGCTAAAGTGCCGATTCTGGAAACGGATAACGAAGAAACTTTAGCGCGTAAGGTCCTGGAGAAAGAACATATCATTCTTTCGAAGGTGATTCAAATATTTTCTGAAGGGAAGATAAATTACGCAAGTTTTCCGGATGAGCCGATTGTTGTTTAGCAGTATATTAAAAAGATTACTATCTCCCCCTTTTAAAGGGGGAATTTACCAGAAAATCCTTGAAATTTTTTGATAATGAGTTATGATATATGCTAAAACAAAAATGGTTTGCCGGGGAAATAACGCTCAAGCCATTGTAAAATCTATATGCTGTCGCAACTTATTTTTCAAACCAATTTTGTTTTAGTTTAAACAGAATAACTTTCTCATTTTGTTGACAGCAATTCCTAAGCGCTAAAGCGCTCCACGGAATTGGGGCATTATACCAGTAACAGGTCTCAAAATTGCCGAAAAATTGCGAAGCAATTTTTCTCATAGGAGGAGAAGATCATGAACATTAGAAAATGTATCTGGATAGCTGCGGCTTTATTTTTTGCTGTGGCTTTTTCTTTTTCGCAGGAGGAGTCTCAATCCAGTAGCTCTGAGCCGGCGCAAAGTACGGAAAGCCAGAATCCAAAAGCTCCTGACAATGGGCCTCATTTTGGGTTTGGATTTCAATTCGGCGCGATGGTTGTGGATGGAGTGGGATACAATACGGTCAGGCTTCAGCCGGATTTCGCTATCGGAAAGTTTGGTGTCGGACTGGATTTGAATTTTGAGTTTGATGGAAATGGAAATTTCAGGGTAACTGAATGGAATAGCTGGCAGGCTATTTTGTCCAAAATTCTTTATATCCGGTATGGTTTTAAAGGCGACCCGATTTATGCTAAGGCGGGGGGTATTAACGATTTTATTCTGGGCAATGGTTTTATTATTAACCGCTATTCAAATATGTTTAATTACCCGGCTTTTAAAAAGATCGGCCTGGCTTTTGACCTCGATCTTATGAATTTTGGCTTTGAGTCGATGGTTGACAACTTGTTCGATTTTGATATTATGGGGCTACGGGCCTATTATCGGCCTTTGATGCCTTTTGATATTCCTCTTTTTAGTAAGCTGGAAATTGGAGCCACTGCCGCGGCTGATTTAGACCCCGACAATCCCCTGCCTCCGGCCAATCAACCTTACAATTTTAGTGATTCCAATACGGGGAAAACAATTTTTGCTTATGGTGTTGACTTAGGCCTTCCGATAGTGAGTCTTCCCTTTTATACACTGAGGGCTTATGCTGAATTTGCGGGCATTGCCGGCAAGGGCACCGGGGAGCTTTTGGGCGTGGGTGGAAAGATAGTAACGATTGTTCCCTATAAACTGGAATTGAGGATTTTACAGCCTAAGTTTATCCCTTCTTATTTTGATGCTTTTTATGATGCGGGCAGAAGTTTGAGGTACAATAGCCTGGATTTGATAATGAACGGTTCCGTCGGATGGCTTTTTGATACGGGGTTATCATTGCTTGGAGACAAACTCATATGGGATTTTCAGATTGAGGGACAATTTGACCCTGGCTCTAAACCGATGTTGACAACCACGTTTTCTATTTCGCGGGACGTTCTTAAAATTATAGGTATTCAGTTTACGTGGATACGAAAAAATCTTTCTAACTATTATGATATTTTTATTATTGAGGACGCCAACTCGATTCTTCTTGTTAATATAGATTACGGCTTGTCTGATAATCTGGTAATTAATGCGAATTACAAGAGGACATTTACTGTGGATGCGAATGGCCAGATAAAGCCGTTTACTTCTACTACTATCAGTACCGGTGTTCGTTTCTAAGGCATAGGGCGAAAGGAGGAAATATATGAGATGGGTAAAAGGAAGCGTCCTGTTTTTCTCGGTAGTGTTTCTTTTAATAGCGGGCCTGGTGTTTGCTCAACAGGGAAAAATTTTTACAGTCGAGTCTTATTTTGGCAAGTGTGAATATAAAATTGGATTGGGAAAATGGAAGGTGTTGAAAGTAGGAGACGAAATTCCCGAGTCCGCGGAGATCAGGACTCCTGGCCCAAACGACACTTTAGAGCTGAGCTCCCCGGATGGGGCGAGATTTACTATTCCGGGGTCTACTACCAGAAAACTTTCTGAATTAGCCATGGCGGCTCAAAAGCAGAGTGTGTCAGGCCAGAAAAAATCTGACCTGGAAACATCCGCGGCTACAGCGGGCGTTCGAGGTAATATCGCGGGCGGTATAGCGGAGATGAAGTTTGCTTCTGTGAGCGCGGCTGTTGGAAATTGTGAATTTAAAATAGGGGAAGGCGATTTTCAGATATTGAAAGTAGGAGGAAAAGTCCCTGAAAACGCCGAAATTTACGCGAGGGGTAGAGGCGATTTTGTGGAGTTAAATCTTCCCGATGGAAGCGAATTAAAGATAATGTCTTCGTCCGGCGTGAAGATCAAGGATATGGCGAAAGCAAAAGACGGTAAAATAGCGAGTGTGGTTGCTTTGTTAAGCGGAAAAATATTTGTCAAAGTGAAACCCGCCGGAAATCAGGACTTTAAGGTGGAAACGGACAGCGCGGTCGCCGCCGTAAGAGGCACAAAATTTGGTATGTCTTTTATTCCCGGCCAGGGCGGCCAGATAGTGGTGAGCGATGGCGCTGTTTTCGTAGGGGATATTGGTGGAAAGTTTAATCCGGTTGTTCTAAAGCCTGGATTTATGAGTTCTTTACCCGCGGTACCCGGGATGGCGCCTTCCGCTCCTGCCAGAGCGCCTTTAGCGTTGATACAGGAGTTTGACCCGGACTATGAATTGCCTGAAGCAGCTGGGCAAGATCAGGGGCAACAAGGCAATGCACCTTCATCGCCTTCAGAACCTTCCAGTACGCCTTCACCACAAAAACTATCGGGAGAATGTAGCGACCAGGGTTTTAACTGGTCGATTAGCGGAGAGTCGATTGATCAGAAGGTGTGGAATAAAGTGCTTTTGTCTCCAACCTTTAAAATGGGCAATTTTACACTGGCGCTTTACTTCCCATTTTATTTTCAGAGCGCGGATGATATTTTTGCCCCTTCCCGCTGGTATAACTATAATGAATGGGATTTTGTTTCTTTCCAGGATGTTTTGCATGATTTGCTTTTGAAAATCCGCTTTGTTCAATTCCAAACAGAATTTCTTTTATTCCAATTGGGAAGTATTCCTGCCATGAGCATTGGCCATGGGGCATTAGTAGGTAGCTACGCGAATGATCTTGAGTTTCCGGCTCTTCGCAAAGTGGGGCTGCAGCTAAATCTGGATTTTGGAAGATTTGGGGTTGAAACGATGATAGGGGACCTGTTTCTCACAAAATTAATGGCGGGAAGGATTTTTACCCGGCCGTTTTACGGCGCGTTTCTTGCGGGGAATCTGGGAATAGGTTTGTCCGCTTTTGGGGACTTTGATCCCTTGATGAACGGCAATAGCAAGGCTTATGGGTATGGCCTGGATCTGGATTTGCCCCTGGTTAAAATTCCATTTTTCAACATGCTTCTTTATTCTGATCTGGCTACACTCGGCTATAGTTATAGTAATGAGATTGGCCAAACCAATGTACCTCAAAAAGGGTGGGGTATCTTTGCCGGATTGAAAGGCAATATCTTTGTGCTGGATTATAAGCTGGAGTACCGGCGTGCTCAACAGGGGTTTATTCCCAGCTATGTGGATAAATTTTATGATGTAGAGAAGGCAAATAAATACAACCTTCTGCAGTCGGGTTTGGCGCCGGATTTGAATGGTTTCTTAATCAGCGCGGGCTGGAATTTCGACAATGTTGGTAATGTCCTCCTGGGCTATGAACATTATTTTCAATCGGATGGAACGACCAATGTTTATAACAATATCCATTTTGAAGCGGGAATCAGCAAATGCCTTTTTAAGAAGGTTTACGGAAAGATCGCCTATGACCGGAAGAATTTTGGATTTTCCGATTTGTTTGGAAAATTTTTAGGCAATGGTGTCGCGGTGACCGCGCAGGTTTATTATCAGGTGGTGGAAGGAGCTTATGTGGGCATTACTTTCAGGAAATATTTTCAGGAAAATAGCAGCGGGAATGTTGAGGAAAAATACACGATTGCTTTAGAAACACAAATGGGTTTATAATTATTGTTGCCGCGGGAAGGGCACGCTGATGAATACGTGCCTTTTAATCCCGCGGCATTTTACATGAAGGGGTTTTAAGCGTTTGCGGCACTGTATTTTTTCTTGGAAGGTAAAAACTTAATATCCTGAGCTACTATTTGGACTGCGCTTCTGTTTTGCCCTTCCTGGGTTTTCCAGCGGGATTGCCTGAGCTTTCCGGACACGATGATTTTCTTGCCTTTCTTCAGGTAAGTAGAGCAGATCTCAGCGAGCTTGCCCCAGGCGCTGATATCGAAGTAACTGACATCTTCGCCTTTCTCTCCGTTCTTGAAAGAAAAGCAATTATTCGCTACTGGAAATCGAGTATAAGCCAATCCATCCGAGGTGTATTTTAACTCTGGCTCCCGCACCACCCCGCCTTCTACGATAATGATATTGACGCTTGCCTGCATAAATTCCTCCTATTTTTTAATTACCCTAATACTGGAATTTTGTTAAAAATAGTTAGGTTTTTGTTAAAAAATTGATTGATTATTTTTATTTAAAATTGACAAAAAAAGAGGGGGTAATTAGAAGAGGTTTTAAAAGAAAAACCCCTCACCAGTTTGTAAGCTTCACTGATGCAGCCTGCAAACTGGTGAGGGGTAATCGGGGATGACGAGACTCGAACTCGCGACTCCTGCCGTGACAGGGCAGTACTCTAACCAACTGAGCTACATCCCCAATTTTTAGCGGGAGGGGGAATTGAACCCTCGACACGCGGATTATGATTCCGCTGCTCTAACCAACTGAGCTACCCCGCCGTAAAAAATTTGCGGGAGGAGGATTTGAACCTCCGACCTTCGGGTTATGAGCCCGACGAGCTACCGGACTGCTCTATCCCGCGACGCTTACTTGAACTTTCAAGGAGAATTATTATAATGCAAAAATTTACGGTTGTCAATAATTTGGAATTCCTCAAATTTTTGAAATAATACTGTTTTTGTGATAAAATAACCGGGATAGAAAGAAGGAATAAAGACAGTGAATCTTAAGATCAAAGACATTGTTGAGCTTTTGCAAGTTTCTGAAAAAACAATTTACCGCTGGATCAAAGATCGTAAAATACCTGCTTATCAGATCAATCATCAGTATCGCTTCAATAAAGCGGAAATCAATGAATGGATTTTGAAGAACAAGATCGATGTCTCTCATAAAATTTTAGATTTTAATCTGACGAACAGGCCTGTCTCTATCCTCCAATTATTGACAAAGGGTGGTGTTTTTTACCAGATAGAAGGCAAAGACGTTCCCTCTATTATCCGCAATGCTGTAAAAGCTATCCCCGTTCCGCCGGAAATTACCCGGCGAACCATTGTTTCGTCATTGATTGAAAGAGAAGAGATGATGCCGACGGCTGTTGGAAAAGGCATCGCGATTCCCCATCCCAGGAACCCCATCCTTGCCGATGTGGAAAATGAAAGCGTTTCAATCTGTTTTCTTAAAGAAAAAATTGACTACCGCGCGATAGATGGCGAATGGGTACAAACCCTCTTCATCGTGCTTAGCGCCAATTCCAGAAGGCATCTGGAGATTCTAGCCAAAATTTCTTACCTCTGCCAGCTGGAGGAATTTTATTTTCTTTTGAAGAAGCAGGTTGGGAAAGAAGAAATCCTTCGGTTTATTAGAGATAAAGAAGAAGAGTGGAATAAGAAGTGAACTCACCCCCGGTCGAAAATTCCCCCTTTTCAAAGGGGGAGTAATAAGAGGAAAAAATGGAATATTATCTGTACGGTATTGGATTGATTTTGATTGGTGGGATATTTTCGATTTTTGCTCCAAAAAGGTTGAAAGGCTGGATAACAGTATTCTTTTCCGGAATAGGAGCTTCCTTCGTTTCTATTAGTTCTCTTCCGGTTCTGTTTGGAAGCACCTCTTTTTTCAGAAATTTTCTTTTTCCAGATCCAATAGGAGCTGTCTCTTTTGTGATGGATCCCCTGTCTGCTTTTTTTGTTTTCCTCTTCGCGGTGATGAGCTTTATCACCGCCATTTATGCTGCCGGTTATATGAAGTCCTCTGTTAAGACATCCTCTTTTTTCTTTTTTCTAAACATTCTGACAGCGTCGATGCTTCTGGTTGTTGTGATTCAAAACGCGATCGCTTTTCTCATTGTCTGGGAAATTATGTCGCTTTCCTCTTTTTTTCTGGTCGCTTTTGAGAATGAAAAAGAAGAGGTTTATCAAGCGAGCATCAATTATCTCATTGCCATGCACATCGGTTTGGTTTTTATGATCTGCGCTTTTATTCTTCTGACTCTTCGGTCCGGAAGTCTGGATTTTAATTCATTCAAAGCGGTGTTTACATCCAATAAAGAATTTGCCAATCTTCTTTTTATTTTGTTTTTCATCGGGTTTGGTACAAAGGCGGGGTTTATTCCCCTTCACACCTGGCTTCCGAAGGCCCATCCGGCTGCTCCTAGCCCGGTTTCCGGAATGATGTCCGGCATTATGATTAAAACAGGAATTTATGGAATACTTAGAATCTTATTTCTGATGGGTGTTCCGTCAAAGGAAATTTCTTATTTCGTTTTGATTATTTCTATCATCTCAGCGGGGCTGGGAGTCTTTTACGCTCTAGCCCAGCGGGATTTAAAAAGGCTTCTGGCCTATAGCAGCGTCGAAAATATCGGCATCATTGGAATGGGTGTGGGAGCGGGGATGCTGGGCCTTTCTTACGATAATCCGCTGATGGCGGTGCTGGGTTTCAGCGGAGCGATCCTCCACATTCTCAATCACTCTTTGTTTAAGGGGCTTTTGTTTTTTAGCGCGGGGTCGGTCTATTTGGGGACACACAGCAGGGATATGGAGAAACTGGGCGGTCTTATTAAGAAAATGCCTTATACCGCTTTCTTTTTTTTGATCGGGTCGCTTGCCATCAGCGGATTGCCGCCGTTCAATGGTTTTGTGAGCGAATTTTTGATTTATACGGGCTTGTTCAATGGCTTAAAAAGCCCTTCTTTATTATTGATTGCTTCTGTTTTGTCGATTGCTTCACTTGCGTTGATTGGAGGCGTCGCGCTTCTTTGTTTCACAAAAGCATTTGGTATTGTTTTTCTTGGAGTGTCCCGAAGCGATAAAGGGGTAAAAGCCGTGGAAAGCCCCGGCTCAATGCTTTTTCCGCTGGCAATCTTGTCTTTATTTTGCGTGTTAATCGGCTTGCTGCCCCAATATTTTATCCGTCTGGTCAATGGCCCGGTTAAGGCATTGACCGGCGGCAATGAAATCAATATGAATGGAAATTTGTTTTCTTTGTTTAACACTATTTCCATTGCGTTCTTTGTTTTTATCGCGTTTGTTGTTCTGTTGTTTCTGCTCCGGAAATTGCTTTTGGCCAAAAAACCGGTTTCCTCTTATAAAACATGGGACTGCGGTTATCAGGCGGGGAATGCTCGCATGCAATACACGGCTTCTTCTTATGCGGAACCTTTCCTGGCTTTGGTAAAGCCATTTATTAATTTTCAAAGAAGGATTGAAAAGCCCTCCGGGTTATTTCCAAAAGGAGCGGATTTTGAGTCTAAGGATAAAGACTGGGTGAGCGTCTTTTTTATCCAGCCGGCGGTGCGGGGCATCTCTAAATTTTTGGATTTATTTTCATGGATTCAGAGCGGCAATACCCAGCAATACATTCTTTATGGGCTGATCTTCCTGGTTCTGGCCCTGTTCTGGATAATAGGAGTAAAGTGAGCAACTAATAAGGAGTAAGTGATTAATGGAGAAAGTTTTAAATTTCTTTGTTCTTTTGGTACTTCCCTTCCTCTTTCTCGGCATGATTAATCGAGTCAAGGCGTTCTGGGCCGGAAGGAAAGGCGCTTCTATTTTCCAGCCCTTCTATGATTTTACCCGTCTTTTAAAGAAAGGAGAGGTGATCAGTACCACCACTTCTTTTGTTTTTCAAATCGCTCCGACAGTGACCTTTGCTTCCATTCTCTTTGCGGGTTTCCTGGCGCCGATGGCAGGCCATAAAGCGCTATTCGCATTTCAGGGGGATTTTATCCTTTTTGCCTATATTCTGGGCCTGGGGAGGTTTTTCAGCATCATTGGGGCGATGGATACCGGCTCGAGTTTTGAAGGAATGGGGGCAAGCCGGGAAGGGACCTTCGGCGCTCTGGTTGAGCCGGCTTTTTTCATTGTCATAGCTTCCCTGTCGGCGCTTTCCGGCGCGGCTTCGTTTGAAACAGTGTTGCGTTTTCCTCAGAGTGCCAATGGGCTAATGATTTTAATTTTATTTTTAGTGATTGTTATTCTTTTTATTATGATCCTGACGGAAGGGTGCCGTGTGCCCGTGGATGACCCGAATACCCATCTCGAACTGACGATGATCCATGAAGTGATGATTCTGGATAATTCAGGCCCGAATCTAGCCTTGATTCACTATGGGGCGGGAATGAAGATGGTGGTTTTGACTTCTCTCTTATGCGCCATGGTGATCCCCGAACCCCCTGGGTTTTTATATTCTGCCCTGATTTTTATTGGCATTCAAGCGCTTACGGCAATTATTATTGGTTGTGTGGAATCTTTAATGGCGAGGCTAAAAATGACCCATGTGCCTCATTTTATCTTGTTAATGACTTCTCTTTCCCTCATTGTTCTTTGCGCGGTTGTTTTCTTTAATTACGGTGGCTTGCAATGAATAGCTTTTTAATTATAGCTTTTGGTATTATGATGCTTTTCGTTTCTACTACCAGCCGGCTGGAGGGTTATGTTAAAGCGCTGGCAGTGCAGGGATTTTTGCTTTTCTTATTGGTAGTTACTGATTTTGGGAAAATAGAGCTTGCTTCTTTTATCTTTCTGGCCGTTGAAACAATTGCCTTCAAAACCATTATTATTCCGCTGTTTTTGATGCGGACAATTCGGAAAAATGAATTTCTCCGTGAAGCAGCGCCTTCACTTTCCCACTTCTATTCTTTGTTGATCGTGAGCTTGATTTTCGCGTTCGGCTTCTTTATATCCTATTGGTCCCTGAAATTCGGGAATAATATTCGCCCGCTGTATTTTGGTATTTCACTATCGGCGATCATGACCGGGCTTTTTATCATTGTCGCCAGAAAGAAAATTATTACCCATGTGATGGGGTATATGATGCTGGAAAACGGGATTTTTCTTCTCTCGCTTTCTATCGCGAAGGAAATGCCGCTCATTGTCAATCTGGGGGTGCTGCTGGATATTTTCGCGGGTATTTATTTGTTGGGGCTTTTTGTGAATAAAATCCAAAATGCCTTTGATGAAGACCATATTGATACGTTGACTCATTTGAAGGATTAGGTATGATTTTATTATTGTTGATTTTTCCGCTTGTTTTATGCTTGATACTCTGGCTTATCCAATCCCGGGCACTGAATATTTACGCTAATTTTATCTATTCCGTTGTCTATCTGGCGGCAGTGATCCTTCTTTATTTTCACCCATCTGTTTTCACTGATTTTTTTAAAGTGGACTCTATGAACATTCTTTTTTTACTTTCGCTCGCACTGCTTTATTTTGGGGTTTCTATTTATAATATAGATTTTTTGAAGAAGAGCGATGCGGCGAACAAAAGCCATACTTACTATGCCATGTTTTTCCTCTTGTTTGTTTTTTCTATGACCGGCGCGATCCTTTCTACGCATCTCGCGCTTCTCTGGGTTTTTGTCGAAGCCACTACGCTCTTCAGTTCCTATTTGATTTATTTTAATAAGACCAACGCTTCTCTCGAGGCGGCCTGGAAGTATATTTTCATCTGTTCCATCGGTATCGCGCTCGCTTTTGTAGGGATCATTCTGCTTTCTCTGGGCATGGGCACGATCAATTCTCTTTTCTTCAATGATTTATATAAAAACGCCGGCTTGATTAATCCATTCTGGCTGAAATTGTCCTTTGTCTTTATTTTAGTAGGTCTTGGGACCAAAATGGGGCTGGCTCCTGTCCACGCCTGGCTGCCGGACGCGCATTCGGAGGCGCCTTCTCCGGTTTCAGCTATGCTTTCTGGGACGCTTCTCAATACGGCCCTTCTCGGAATCATTCGGATGGTCAAGCTTTTGAATCTCGCCGGAATAGGATATTACGCGAAAATTCTTCTCTTGTTAATGGGCTTTCTCTCGCTGTTTGTTTGCGCCGTTTATATTGTGAGAATGAATAATTATAAAAGAATGCTGGCTTATTCTTCCATTGAAAACATGGGTATTATCGCTATTGGCTTTGGGATCGGAGGCATCGGTGTTTTTGCCGCGCTCCTGCATATGATCGCGCATTCATTGACAAAGGCTTCCCTCTTTTTGACTGCGGGAAATATTCTGCATCAATTCAAGACAAAAAAAATAAGCGAGGTGAGAGGCCTTTTTAAAAGCTCTCCGGTGACCGGCTGGCTCTGGGCTTTTTCTTTTATTGCAATAGCCGGAATACCGCCGTTTCCAATATTCTTGAGTGAATTTTTAACGGCAAAGGCGCTTTTTCAGAATGGGCAGATTGTTTTGGTTATTATTTACTTTTTACTCTTAACGATTGTTTTAGCTGGAATGGGAAGCTCCGTCTTTAGAATGTGCTGGGGCGCTTCGATAGAGACAAGTAAAACTGAGGGGCTTAAGAGCTATAGAAAACTGGAATTACTTACTCTTCTTTCCCCGATCTTTTTTCTTTTTTTATTGTTAATTATGGGATTAGGAATTCCGGGTTTTCTTTATCAGCTTCTCAATGAAGCGGCCCAGAGCATGGAATAATGTAAAAATTCCCCCTTTTCTAAGGGGGAATATGGAGGATAAAAATGCAGTGGGCATTCACTAGAAATAACCACGTCTTAAATCTGGCGGACATTCCGCAGTTAGACATTCTTACTCTCAAAAAAGAAATTATTAATGAATGCCGGAATCAAAAAAGGGTCATTGCTTTTTTTGGCCTGAAGAAATCTTCGACGGTTGAGCTCTTTGTAGTGCTGGCCGATGATGAAAGCTCGCGGCTTTTGGTTGGGAAAGCGCTCTTTGAAAAAGAAAAGGCCTATCCTTCTATCTCTCCGGAAGTGCCGTCAATGCACTTGTTTGAGAGGGAATTTTATGAGGAATTTGGAATTTTACCCGATGGGCATCCATGGTTAAAACCTGTTCGGTATGGAAAGGAAAGGTTTGATTCATCACTGAGAATGGAAGATTATCCCTTTTTTACTATGAAAGGCGAAGAGATCCATGAAGTAGCTGTCGGGCCGATTCATGCCGGCATTATCGAGCCGGGACATTTCCGCTTTAGCTGCCATGGAGAAAATGTGCATCATCTGGAAATCCAGCTCGGTTATCAGCATAGGGGAATAGAGAAACTTTTCCTCGAAAAAGAAAAAAACTTTTTGCCGCACCTCGCGGAGTCGATCGCCGGCGATTCAGTAATAGGCCACACAACAGCCTGTGTCAGGGCGCTTGAGGCTCTGGAAGACAGGAAAGTATCGAAGAGAGCGCATTCTATCAGGGCTATCGCTCTGGAACTGGAAAGAATAGCCATCCATATCGGCGATCTGGGAGCGCTTTCCGGGGATATTGCTTACTTGATGGGTAATTCCGTCTTTGGGGCGCTCCGGACGGAGGTGATCAATACAAGCCTCGCGCTTTGCGGAAGCCGTTTCGGAAGGGGCCTTATTAAAACAGGCGGGGTTTTGTTTGATGTGGACAATGATCTGGCCAATCAAATGAGAAAAACATTGCGGAAAGTTTACCGCGATGTAGAAAGAATGGCCGAAACAATGTTTTCCTCGGCCAATGTCCTGTCGAGGCTCGAACAGACGGGGATCGTCCCGATGGAGATAGCAAAAGAAATCGGTATGGTGGGGCCTGCCGCCCGTGCATCGGGCATACCAGCCGATATTAGGACGGATCATCCTTACGGGGTTTACCGTAGTTTTCCCTTTCATAAGATGACGCTTCAGAGTGGGGATGTTTTTGCGCGGGCTTATATCCGCTATGTGGAAATCAAGCAATCCATTCAATACATTCTGGAGCAGTTGGACAATATGTATGATGAGGCGCTGTTTTTAAGGGATTCAAAGAAGATGAAGTCTTCGGGTTTTGTGGTTTCTCTGTCGGAAGGATGGAGGGGGGAAATTGCGCACTGTATTATTACCGGGGAAAAAGGGGAAATCGCGCGCTATAAGATAAAAGACCCATCTTTCAACAACTGGTATGGCCTTGCCCTTGCTGTAAGGGATAACGGCATATCTGACTTCCCGCTCTGCAATAAAAGCTTCAATCTGTCTTATTGCGGGCATGATTTGTAAATGCCCTTACATTTTTGGTTTATGCCAACCTTGTAGAATTGATTTAACTGACGATGGCGTTATTCCAATTCTTTACCGCAATGGGGACACACTTTTTTTTCTTTTTTTGATTTTTGCAGTTCCTCAACAAATCCTGAACCCAATATGCCGGCTGGAAGCGCGAAGATGCCGATGCCCAGAATAGCTGTCATTCCACCCAGTATTTTACCTAATGGCGTAATGGGAAATGCATCGCCGTAACCAATGGTTGTAAGTGTTGCGATGCCCCACCACATAGAATGCAGAATGCTTTTGAACACTTCTGGCTGGGCGTCATGTTCAATATAATACATCAAACTCGATACAACTATCAGTAGCAGTGAAACCATCGCGATAGTTATAATCAGCTCTTCTTTACGCGATCGAAATACGTTTCCCATCAGCTTGAAAGATTTGGTATAACGGACGACTTTAAATATTCTAAATAGCCTGACCATTCTGAGTGCGCGGAGAAACCTCAAATCAATCGGTAAGATCATCGGCAAATAGAATGGAAGTATCGCCAAAATATCAATGATAGCAAGCGGGGTCAGAGCGAAACGGGCCCTTCCGGCTGCCGGTTTTTGGTATACCGGATTACTCGTGATACTCCAGAGCCTCAATAAATATTCGATCGTAAAAATAATAACTGAAAATGATTCGAATGTCCTGAATATCTGTATGTTGGGACTGGCTATTTCTTCAACCGTTTCCAATATTAACGCTACAATATTCCCAATAATCAATAACAATATAAAGCTATTGATTATTGGGCCTGTCAAGCCGCCTTCTTCCGTCGCGTTCATAATATGGTATGCTTTTTGTTTTAGGCTTTGATAAGTAATTTTCATAAGGACCTCTGACTTGATTATCGGATTGCACTTATTGATAATATAAACGTAACTGTCCAGTCTCTCCCCCTCTAAAATTTTGTGCCGGAGTTACCTTGCCCATTTGCTTTTTTGGGGTATTTTCATTATAATATAAGCAAAATTATGAAAAATTAGTTGCGCGCGGGAGCGCGCGTCGCTATCGAAATATCCGCTCCTCAGAATGAAAAAGAAACGCCGCTTGTTTGAGCCGAAGGCGAGTTGCGGTGTTTCCCTATTTTAGGGGGAGAGATTGATTAAACGTTTTTAATTATTTTTGAATTAATGAATTAAAAGTTTTCGATACGAAAACCTTTGACAATACTCAGGAAGAATTGAGGAGCAAGATATGAAAGATTTAAAAAACAAAACCGTTCTGATAACCGGCGGAGCCAGGGGAATGGGAAGGCTTTGGGCAGAACATTTTATATCGGATGGGGCCCATGTCATTTTATGGGATATTGATTTAAAAGAACTCAACAATACGAAAAGAGAACTGGAAGAAAAACATCAAACAGACATACTGGTACAAAAAACAGATATATCGGATATCTCTGAGGTAAGGCGTTGTGCCACGGAAGCTCTTGAAATTTATGGGGCAATAGATGTGCTGGTTAATAACGCCGGCATTGTTACTGGCTGTGAATTTTTAAAAACCCCGGAGGAACAACATTCAAAAATAATCGATATCAATTTGAAATCTATGTTCTATACTATGAAAGCTTTTCTTCCCGGAATGATAAAAAAAGGCGAAGGGCATATTGTGAATGTATCATCGGCTTCCGGGTTCCTCGGTGTGCCTTATATGCCGGCATATACAGCGGCAAAATGGGCAGTCATTGGCCTGACAGAATCGATTATGCTGGAAATGAAAGTATTGGGGCATAAAAACATCCATTTTACACTGCTCTGTCCAAGTTATGTTAAGACTACAATGTTTCAGGGTGTTCATGCCCCATTGTTTTCCAGCCTGCTTGACCCGGAAAAATTTATTAATTTAGCTTACAGGAAATTCAAACGCGGCCGTTATATCATCATTGAACCTTGGCTTGCCAAGCTCACGCCTGTTCTGCGCGGAATACTGCCGAACAAAGCGTTTAACTTTATAGCAAAGATATTAGGAGCAACTTCTTCTATGCGCGATTGGAAAGGAAGAGGAGAACAAAATGCTGGACATTCTTAGAGTAAGAATCCATCAAGGCAAGCAATTTATTCCCAATGTAAAAAAGGCGGTGGTCAGCGAAAAATTCCGCGGCATTCCAATAATAAATGATAAAGAATGCAGTAATTGTCTCCAATGTTTGCAAGTATGCCCTGCAAAGGCAATTGCAGAAAAGCCGCTTTCTATTGACCTGGGGAAATGCGTTCTCTGCGGCGACTGCGAACGGGAATGCCCGAAAGGGGCAATTCATTTTACCAATGAGCATAAAATGGCTTCCACTTCCAGGAAATTTTTGGTGGTGGATAAAGATAAAACCCCAAAAGATTATGTTGCCCAGGCGATAAAAGCGAGAAAAGAAATAAAAAATCTGTTTGGAAAGTCTTTGAAACTTCGGCAGGTTTCAGCAGGCGGATGTAATGGCTGTGAGATGGAGCTAAATGCCTGTTCCAATGTGAACTTTGATATGGGAAGGTTTGGGATTGATTTTGTGGCTTCTCCCCGCCATGCCGACGGGGTTGTCATTACGGGGCCTATTACTGAAAACATGGCCTCTGCCCTGGAAGACGCTTACCGCAGCACGCCGGAGCCGGAAATCATCATCGCTGTCGGAAGCTGCGCCATCAGCGGCGGGATTTTTGAGTCTTCTCAGGCTTTAAACAGGCAATTTATCGATCAACATCCTATCGATCTCTATGTTCCCGGCTGTCCTATTCATCCATTGACTTTTATAAATGGCGTTTTGAGTTTTCTGGAAAGATAAAAGGTTATGCTTGTTGTCTAATAGGCTTTGGCGTATTGCCTTTTTAATGGATCTGTTTTAAAATAAAAGTGGATCAGCCATTTAATGCAAAAAATACCTGGGGGTTCTGGTGTTTAAAAAACTATTAAAAAATAAAAAACTTTTTTTGATAATAGGCGCTGTTGTTTTGTTGGCTATTTTAGGCTTCTTTGTTTTTATCGTTTTTTCATCTCAGAAGAGAAAACCTGCAGTGAAGGTCGGCGAAGAAGTTTCGTTTTTTAATCTGACGGGAAGTTGGGTAAGCAGTTGCGGAGAAGTGATCAAAAATGTTTGTTTGGTGGATGGCAAGCTTTATGCCGCCGCGAATTACGGAGGGCTTTTGGTTCTCGATTCAAAAAGCATGGCTCTTTTAGGATCTTTTACCAATGAAGTTCCTGTTCTCGATATTATCGTGAGAACAAACTTTACTAACCGTTACATTATAGCTGCTCTGGGAGCGAATAATAATAAAGGCGGAATCGCGATATTCGATGTAAATTCTTCCGCTAATATTTTTGTGACTAATTCTTTTCAGGGAGAAGAGTTGAGCCCTCAAAAAATAGCGGCATTTTCCCAAGACGATAGAATTTACACAGCGGATAATAGAGACGGCATGCGTTCTTATAAAATTAATCTGCAGAATCTTTCCATTAACACTAATTCTTTTGTTTCTTTCAACGAAATGTCGGCGAGCGGTATTGCCTTGAAAGGCCATGTGGCTTTTGTCGCCGCTTTAGAAAAAGGGGTCTATGTCATTGACCTGGATAAGAATGTAATATTGGCAAACCTGTCTTTTGACTTGAGCATAGCGAACAGTGTCTCTGTTTCCGGCAATACTCTGGCTGTAGCGGACAGGATTGGCGGTATTATTCTATACGATATCAGCAATCCCAGACGACCGGAGCGGATTGCTAACTATGACACACCGGGGGACGCTTATGATGTCTGGATGGATGGTAATGACATTTATATTGCCGACGGCATTAATGGGATACTCAAGACAAAATGGTCTTCGCCTGACCGCTTTACTTTGTTGAAGTATTACAATGACGGGTCACTGTTTTACAAAATTTTTGTTTCCACAGATGGATTGATTTACGCTTCCTGCGGGCAGGGTGGGATAAAGGTTTTACAATAGTTTAACTGAGAGCTCAATAGCGCAAAGCATGCTTTTTTCGTTTGCTAATCCTTTGCCCGCTATATCAAAAGCGGTTCCGTGGTCAGGTGAAGTCCGCACAATCGGCAATCCCAAAGTGACATTTACTCCATCCATGAAGTGGAGAAGTTTAAAAGGGGCGAGTCCCTGGTCGTGATAGAGCGCTATGACCAGGCCAACTTTTTTTTTCAGGGCGTAATAGAAAGCGGTATCAGCCGGGAGAGGTCCTTTTATTCTTAAGCCCTGCCTTCTGAAGCTTTCTACCGCGGGTTCAATAATATTTTTTTCTTCTTTCCCCAGCAAGCCGTTTTCTCCCGCATGCGGATTAAGCCCGCATATTGCAATAGTAAAATTCCTTTTCATCGTCTTTCCGCAGAATGCCGCGGCGTTTTCTACGGCAATTTCAAGGCATTCGTAGGTAATAGCCTGGCTTACTTTCGAGAGAGGGAGATGAATGGTCGCGAGAAGGACTTTTAAGTCGTTAGAATAAAAAAGCATACTACTTCGAGGAGTCTCAAATTCCTGTGAAAAAAAGGTAGTGTGGTCTATAAAGCGGGAATATCCCGCCTGTACAATGAGTTCTTTGGAAATAGGAGCGGTAACAATCGCCTCGATTTCCTGGTTCTTTGCCATTTCAACAGCTTTCTCAAGAAATAAATGGGAAAGCCTTCCGGATTCTTTAGATTTTTCTCCAGGCTTAAAGCGGTAAAGCGTGTCATCCAGACTGACAAAGGAAACGAGATGGGAAGAAAAGTCTTTAAAATGAAACTGAAGGGCTTTTTTATTGCCGATCACAATAAAATGAGCTTTTTTCTTTTTCTTCAAAAATTTCTTTAATGCCTTTGCTGTAATTTCCGGCCCAATGCCATTCGGGTTGCCAATGGTAATAGCAATTTTTTTAGACATTGTAAAGTTTCGTGATGGTATCCTTCGCGGGGGCGTTCAGATTGTTGCTGATCAAACACCTGCCCTCCAGAATGACTCCATTCTGGATAATCAGTTCCGGAGTCTTTAAGTCGCCCAGGACTCTTGCGGTAGGAAGCAGCATAATTCTGGTCGTGGCCTTGATATTACCGACTACGACTCCTTCTATTACAACTGAAGATGCTTCTAGATTCGCTTTAACTTTTCCACTCGGGCCAATAAATATCTGATCCACTTTTAGAATGTTTCCTTCAAATTTTCCATTGATCTGGATGGTCCCATTGATCAGGAATTTTCCTTCAAAATAAGATTGTTCTCCAATAATGCTGTTGGTTAATTCTGATTTTAACGCCACATGCTACTCCTCGTCTTCAATTTTCTTTAAATCAGGTATCTTCAGGAAATCCATAAATTCTCTGTTAAATTGATAGAGATCCAGCAGAGCTTCCCGGCTGGTCAATCCTTCAATGGAAGAGCTGCTTTCCCCATCTATTTCTACAACTTTATCCGGCTCGAGCAATACCTTTTCGCCTTCTTTCTCGGATTCTAAAATATCTTCAATAAATGCCCTGATTTCTTGAAGAAATTGCCCCGTTTTAATAATGATATCGCGATATTCCTGGCTCTGGATACGGATCAGCCTTTCTTTATATTCCCGGTTATTGTTGGATTCAGCGGCTTCTATTTCCACAATAATTTTACCATATTTTTCAATATCTCTTAGAGTCTGGTTGAAGCTATTAAAGAATCTGTCTCTCTGAAAAGCATGTCCGTAGTCCAGGTGAAGATTTTGTTCGCTGAGCAGGCCCAGATATTCTCTTCCAAAAAAACTTAAGTAACTCCATATGCAATTAATTTCCTGGTTATTTGAGAGCGCATTAAGTCTTTCTATGATGATATTTCTCAGTATTTTAAATTCATCTGCCGGTGATCGGTTTTTATTTTCTAGATAATTACTCAGGTCTGTAACATTGATCTCGTACTTTTTCAAATCTTTTTCGTAGAACCGGTCGCGATAAAGATTTCTAAAGTCATTTTCAATTTCTTCTAAAGTTTTCAATAAAGAAGATTTCTTTGGTATCTCTTTTGTGGCAGCGTAGATCATTTCTATTTTTTTCTTAGACTGCAGAAGCTTTGCTGAAATGTATTCTTTCGATTCTTTAATCAGAGAGTTACTATCCATTCCTATCCTTCTTTAACCTTAAGTCAGAAATATTTTAGCGACGGCATCCGGAAAAGTCAAAAAACCCTATTTTTTTCTGGCTTTTTCACCAGCTTTGAGTTTCTCTTCCATTTCCTTTGCTTTTTCATAAGGAGCTATTCGGATATTAGCGCCTTCCTTAAAGAAGGTAACAAATTTGTATTCATTTTTTACAATCAGGACTTCTTTCTTGATTTTTACTTTTACTCCAGGGAAAACAATTTTTGAGGCGGCAACTTTCGCGTCTTTCCCCAAACTATCTAAGTATTTTTCTATTTGCGATAATTGTTCATCCAGGGCTCCGTTTTCCTGGCGGAATTCCGAATTTTTTATTGTCAGTAAATTGAACTGTTCTTCTTTCTCCGGAGGAAGCGGCCCTGTAGACTGAAGCTGAGTTAGAGTAGCCAGCTGTTTGGTAATTTCCGGCAGCTCCTTTGCTATTTCATCTTTTCTACGGTGGATCTCAACCAGCTTGTCTTCCGCTTCCGGATCCACACCGACTTCTAAAAGCGTTTCGGTATAAGACTCCGCACCCAAAAGCTTGGCGTTGATTTCATAAAGCGCCCTTGTTCTTCCGCCGGCAATCTGAGATTTTTTACCGCCCTGGCAAAGAATTTTCTGTTTGCATTCCACATTACTGTGCAGGATGACTTCTGAAACAACAACATATCCTTCCGCTTTTACATTGCTTCTTTCAATAAATTTTGCGTAGAGATCGCCCGCGCACACAATCTTTGCCTCATCTTTTCCCTGGATACCCTGCCTGACAATAATATTGCCTTCCGCGACAACGGAAGCTTTTCCAATATTTCCCTTGATTTCTATATTTGCCCCTGAATAAACTTTGAAAGTGTCATTCACATTGCCGTATATCATAATATTGCCCGGGAAGTTGATATCGCCGGTGGATAGGTCAACATCGCCGCTGACCTCCAGAACCGGTTCTACCTGGATCTTATTGTTTTTAAAGATAACCTGTCCGTTAATATCCGCTATGATTTGCGTGCCGTCAGGGGAAATGTGCGTGTTGTTGCCTGAAATCAGCTTGATATCTTTTCCATCCCGAGCGGGGATGATCCTGCTCGAAAGAGTTTTTCCGGATTTCCCCCTTTCTGCTAAAACTTTGGTGGCTAATACCTGTCCAACCACAACGCTTTGAACAATGTCCAATTTATGAAAATCAACGCTTCCGTCTTCTTCTATTTCAAATTTTACGCCATCTTTCTCAACTTTAAAATGGTATTTTATCTGCGCGTCTTTTCCTTCTATCGGCATATCTCCTTCCGCTACCATAATAGGCATGTTGTGAAGTTCGTTTTCGATAGCGTCCTTGATCATGATTTCCTTTATTCCATAGGCGACTTTCTTCGACTTCAATGCGGATATAATCTCGGAAGGATTGAGCTGTCTTCCATACTTTTCGGGCTTGCTGATGGTAACAAAGGCTTTCATTTCATCTGGCGAAATCTGCAGTTGAAATTTACTGTCAAGTTGAGAGGGAATGTATTCAGCGATTTTTACCGGCTTTTCCTTTGGGTTTCCAACTTCATTTTTTACGGCATTTTCATTGTATTTTAAAATGTCGCGGGAGATCAGTTCTTTTTGAACTTCTTCCAGGTTTACTGATGTCCCTTTTCCTACAGGGCTTGAAATTTTCAGGAAGATGCCTTCCGTAGTAACAAACACTTTGAAAGTGCCATCCTGATTTTCCGCGAAGGCCGGTTGTTCAAAACTCAAATCCATTTCATCAAAGGGCTTTTCCATCGGCCTGGAAGCAGATCCGGCGGTTGACTTGACTAAAATTTTAAACGGTTTTTTGCCAAATCCTAGAAAACCGTTTTGGCCGCGTTCTAAGATTTCATATTCCAGATTGATAATACTGGTCTTGAGTGCTTCAGCCGATTTTTTAAGGGCATCCTCTATAGTAAAAGCGTAGATTTCCACCTCGGTATACTCGGGTTCTAAAGTTGCTGTGCGCTCAGATTCTTTTTCCTGATCCATTTCTAATAAATCCTTCAATCTGTCCATAACGGCCTTCCCTCTCTATTTTGGATTTCTTCGCATAAAAGCCGGAGGAATCCTTAATTCAGCCCTATATTTGGCTATTGTCCTTCGGGAAATGCTTAATCCTTTTTTCTTTAATATTTCCACGGCTTTGTCATCGCTTAAAGGATCGTCTTTATCTTCCGCGTCAAATAAATTCTTCAGGGTCTCTTTTATACTTTTAGAAGATGTTTTGTCATTGCCTACGTTCGTTGAAAAAAAACTTTTCAGGTGAATAATTCCTTTGTTTGTCTGAATATATTTGTCTTTCACCACGCGGCTGACAGTCGACTCATGTATATTTAATTCATCGGCAATATCTTTCAATTTTAAAGGAATTTGATATTCTGGCCCCTTTAAAAAAAAATCTTTTTGTTTTTCCACGATTTTAAGGATTACTTTAAAGATAATTTCTTTTCTGGATTTTAAGTTTTCAATCAGTATTTTCGCTTTTTCTATATTCTCTTTTAAAAAGCTCCTTTCATCCGGCGCTAAAACGGTTTTTTTCCCCTTGAAAGTTTGATTTTGGTAAAGGTTGAGGCAGTGTTTATTAAGCTTTACTTCCGGAATGTATTCATCGTTCAGGATCAACTGGATCCCTTCCGGGTTCATATTTAAAAACGCGTCGGGAACAATATATTGAGGGTATCCAGAAGGAAGGCTGGATACAGGCGTTAAATTCAAATGAGAAATATTGGCGATAGCTTTTTCTATTTTTTCATAGCTGACACCTATATCCTTCGCGATTTTGGTATAAAGTTTTTTTTCTAAAAGAGTTAAGTAGTCTTTTAGCAATTTAGCTTCAATGCTCTCAGTGCCAAATTTTTGGGCGGCCTGGAGGCTTAAATACTCGTGAATATTGTAAGAAGCAATTCCAATAGGGTCCAGGCGCAAAACAGCCTGCCTCACTTTTTCAAATTCCTCAAGACTGATGCCGGTATTGGCTATTAGTTCCGGGAGATCAATCTGCTTTACAGAGTCTTTTCCATTTCCTTGCTGTAAAAAACCTTTTTCCGAAACGCTGGAAAGAATAATTTCGGCAATTTTTATTTCTTTTTGTGAAAAATTTGATTCGCGGACCTGTTCCATCATGGTATTATATAAATTAAAATTAGAAGCTGAAAGATTCTCCAGAAAAGCCTGGCTGTCAAAAGAACTGGGAGACTTTCTTTGAGATAGGTTTTTCTGCTTTTCGCTTTTTTTCTTTTCTAATTGAATGGCAGGATTAACTTTTGCCTCTTCCTCCAATTTCTCTTTTAATTCCTGAGCGGGAAGTATTACCAGCCCAAGGGTCTGTAAAAGCATAGGCGAGATAATTTGCTTCTGCTGCTGACTGATCTCGATTTTCATAGATTTTCCTCATTCGTAAAAACTCTCAATTTAGATTAAAGTAAAACTACAAAAAGTCAAGGTAAGGAGATCAATGGTTGAATATTTTGCAAAATTTCCAGCCTTCGGATAAAATACCTTTAGAGGGTAAAAATAGGGCAGTTTTATGAAGGGGATGTCGATAGGAAGAGTTTATGTAGCCGCAAGCTTCAGCTTGCATATAATTTACGCGGGCTAAAGTCCACGGTTACATAACACATACTCTGATTTATCGAAATCTCCGAGGGGGAGGTTTTGAAAATGATTCAGGGAAGAATAAGAACATTGGAATTTTTTATTTTATTGGGTGGCGCTTTCATTTTATCCAGTTGTCAGGGAAAATCGGCGGACTATTATACACTTAAGCCTTTGGATATTAATTATACCATTCTCGCTTCCTGCTCTGTAAAATATCCAAAGCCCCTGGATATAAATCTGGAATCCTCAGGCAAAGTTTTGAAAGTTTTAGTGCATGACGGTTCTATTGTTCGTAAGGGGGTGCTTTTAGTACAGTTAGATGATTTTAATGAACGTCAGAATCTCCAGATTAATCAGCAGGCTTTGGCTTCGACTCGCTTGAAGATAAAAAATGCGAGGGATGAAGAGCTTCCAAAACTTCATGAGCAGGAAGCTCAGCTGAAATCTGACCTTCAGATTGCCCAGAATGATAGAGGGCGCATTAAACGGCTGGTCGAATCCGGCGTCCTGGCGAGGGTGGATTTAGAGAATGCTGAGAACCGCTATCAAAAGGCCCTTTCCGCTTACAATCAAGTGAAATTAACGCTAGATTCTTATGAGAAAAGTGGTACAATAGCGGCTCTAGAGCAACAGGTAAATTCTCAGCAGGCGCAGGTGGAACTAGCCCGTAAAGCCGTAGAAGATAAAAAGATTTTTGCCCCTTTCAACGGCACCGTTTCTAAAGTCAATGTCCAGAGGGGCGAAAGCCTTCAGATCGGGACCATTGTCTTAACGTTAATAGAAAAAAGCCCATGGGTTCTTGAATCCGAAGTAGATCAAAAAGACCTGCCTTTTCTGGAGACAAACTTGAAAGCTGTTGTGGCTTTTGACGCTTTTCCGCAGGACCGTGTTCAGGCAGATGTGGTTTTTGTGTGCGCTTTGATAGACTCACAGAAAGGTACCTGCAATCTTAAATTTGAAGTAAAAGAGAATAAATCCTATATCAAGTACGGTATGTCTGGAACAGCTGAAATTAATGCCGGTTTTTATAAACAAAAATTGGCGCTGCCTTCCCGTTTTGTGGAACGCAAGGATGGAGCGGCTTATGCCTGGTGCTGGAACGGAAAGATCGCGGAGCGCATTAAGCTCGACTATGGCCAATTGGGTGAACAATGGATTGTGGTGAAAAATTTGACGAATGGGACAAAGATAATATTGCCGATCATGGGCATTAACCCAAACATGAAGCTGGGCCGCGAGGTGACAAACAAATGAAAATTGGGTCTTACGAACTGAAAATAGCCCTCCGGTTCCTGATTAAAGGGAAAAATCAGACGATTCTGATTCTGCTGGGAATCGCGGTGGGTGTCGCGGTTCAGTTTTTTTTGTCTTCTCTGATTAGCGGCCTTCAGATCAGCTTGATTCAAAGCACAGTTGGGAATTCTTCCCATATTCGCGTTTTACCTTCGGACAATGTCCCTTTGCCGCTTAACCCTTCAAATGACAAACTTAAAGCAAGCCGTGCCCCTTTGTATTCAGAACGCTCGGAAATACTTTCATGGCAGGAGTATTTAGAGTACTTTCGGAAAATCGCCGGTGTTACGGCTGCCGCGGCGGTGATTGATGGAAGCGGTTCTGTTGAGAGAGGGTCGGCCGCTATTCCAGTATTAATCAAGGGAGTGGTGCCGGAAGACGGTTTTAAGATTTACAAAGTTTTAAATAATCTGGTTTCAGGCTCTGTGAACATTTCCGGAGATGATGTGTTGATAGGAAAAGTCCTCTCTGAGCGTTTTGTATTAGGGCCAGGGGATCGTTTTTTTCTCAGGGGAAGCCAGGGCAATGGTTTAGTCTGTGCCATTCGCGGGGTGTTTGATCTGGGGTCTGACGCGGCCAATAATATTGTCTTTATGCGTTTAGACCGTGCGCGGGACTTGTTTGGTTTAAATGGAGTTTCTGCTGTAGAGGTTCAGATAGCGGATGTTTTCTCGGCTGATCGAATCGTGTCGGAAAACAAAGGGTCTTTCAGCCGTGTAAAATTGGAATCCTGGCAGGAAAAGAACCGTCAGCTTTTGGCCGCTCTTCGTTCTCAAAGTTCATCTTCAGATATTATTAATTTTTTTGTGCTTTTTAGCATTACACTGGGCATTGCCAGTGTGTTGGGGATTTCGGCTATGCAGAAATCCCGACAGCTCGGTATTTTAAAGGCGATGGGTACTACTGATTTAAGCGCGGCGCTTATATTCTTATTTCAAGGCTGTATTCTGGGTATTTTTGGTGCTTTGCTTGGTATTAGTATGGGGTTTGGATTAGTTAGCCTTTTTGAAAATTCTGTAGGGAGGATGCTTACTTTTAGCTTTGACGTAAGTCTTTCTAAGATTCTTTCTCCGGCGATTCTGGCTATTATTGCTTCCGCGGTCGCGGCTGTCCTTCCCGCGAGAAGGGCCGCGAAACTTTCTCCAATAGAGGTGATCCGCTATGGCTGATAATATCTTAAACGCCAGCGGCGTAGCGAAGTTTTATGGAGAAGCGATAAAAACCCAGATTTTGTTTGGTGTTGACCTGAAAGTAGAAAGGGGATCTTTTACCGCTATTATCGGCCCGTCTGGATCCGGGAAGAGCACACTTCTAAATTTGCTGAGCTTTTTAGAAAAACCGACTGCCGGCGACATTCTGATTGACGATGTTTCATTGGCCGGAATGCCTTCGGACAGCATTGCGCGTTTTCGCAACACAGCAATGGGCTTTGTGTTTCAGTTCCATTACCTTCTGCCTGAATTTACGGCTCTGGAAAATGTTTTGATCCCGGTTTGGATCAGGTCCGGCAATGCCGCCCCTGAGATGCGTCAAAAAGCGCTTGAAATTATGCGCCGGATTGGCATGGATAAAAGCGTGGACAAATACCCCGCGCAGATGTCCGGCGGCCAGCAGCAGAGAGCCGCTATTGCCCGGGCGCTGATCAATGACCCGAAGATTATTTTTGCCGATGAGCCGACTGGAAATTTAGACCATGAAACGGGGGAATCTGTTCTGAAGCTGATGAAAGAGTTGATTCGTGAACGCGGTATGACTCTTGTGATGGTGACGCATGACCGCGATATTGCCCTGAAGGCGGATCATATTGTTGAACTGGTAGACGGAAAAGTGTGCCGGGCAATTGACCTTTCAAAGGTGAATGAAAAAACTGCCCGTGAAATGCTGGTAGAACGGGCGTGCCGGCTGGAGTCTTAGAACGAACGATAAGACTTAAAGATACAGAGGAGGAACTCAATGGGAAAAATTTACGACCCAAAATTCATCAGGAATGTGAGTATTTCTGGAGCGCCTAATGTAGGGAAAACAACCCTCGCGGAAGCCCTGCTTTACGCCAGCGGCCAGATTCCACAGATGGGCAGCGTGGAAAAAGGCACTACTATTATGGATTATGATGAGGAAGAAATCGCGAAGAAAATGTCTCTTCGAAGCTCGCTGGCTTTTACGGAATGGAAAGAAATAAAAATAAACATGATTGATACGCCGGGTATTCCTGACCTGGTTTCGGAAGTGAGAAGCGCTTTTCGGGTAACAGAGGGAATTGTCTTTGTTGTCAGCGCGTCTGAAGGGGTCACGATTGACACTGAAAAGGACTGGCATTTTGCGGATGATTATAAAATCGCGAGATTAGTCTTTATTAATAAAATGGATGATGAAGGAGCGGATTTCTATTCTCTCGCTGATTCATTGACCAATAAATTCAGGAAGCCGGTTATACCTATTGAGCTACCGATTGGGAAAGGCAAAGATTTTAAAGGCACGATTGACCTGGTTCATATGAAGGCTGTCTATCCCGATAAAAACGGAGCAAAGTCAGATGAAATTCCAGCGGATATGATGGGCAAAGTAAAAGAGTACCGGGATAAGCTTTTTGATGTAGTGGCTGAAACAGATGATGCTTTGATTGAAAAGTACCTGAATGGAGAGGATCTTTCAGAAGAAGAAGTAGAGAGGGCTGTCAAGAGCTGTACATTGAATAACCGCTTTATTCCTATTCTTTGCGGTTCAGCTTTGAATAATATCGGCACGACAGTGCTTCTAGACACTATTATTTCTTTTCTACCTTCTCCGCTCTACATTGGCGAAGTGGCTGGCCAGGACCCGCTTCATTCGGAGCAAACCTTTAAGCGTCATCCGGACCCGGAGGAACCTTTCAGCGGGTTTGTGTTTAAAACGAGGATGGATCCGTTTGCCGGGAAAATTTCCTTCTGCCGTATTCGTTCCGGCAAACTTTCGATTGGGGATGAAGTTTTAAATGTGAATAAAAATTCAAAGGAAAAAATAGTCCATCTTTATATGGTAAATGGGAAAAGCACTAAGGAGATCCAGACGTTGGAAGCCGGGGATATCGCGGTTTTGACGAAGATGGATTCTTTTGAAACTGGAAATACACTTACGGATATAACAAAGCCTTTGATTTATGAGCCGGTTAGATTGCCCAAACCTTCTTATTTTATCGCTATTCACTCAGCGGATAGGAAGTCGGAAGATAAATTGGCGGGAGTATTCGGCCAGGTTTCCCAGGAGGATCCGACTTTTAAATACGGCTACAATGATATTACAAAAGAAATGGTGGTTTCGTGCATTGGTGAAGTGCAGGCCCGAATTGTCTTTGATATGATCAAGCACAAAAACAAGCTTTCTTTTGAGACGAAAGTTCCGCGGGTGGCTTACAAAGAAACTATCTCGGCAAAAGCGGAGGGGCATTACAAGCATAAGAAGCAAAGCGGCGGACATGGCCAATATGGCGATGTTTATCTTCGCATTGAGCCATTGCCTAGAAATGGCGGCTTTGAGTTTAAGGAAGAAATATTTGGCGGGGCTATTCCGAAGAATTTTGTGCCGGCTATCGAGAAAGGGGCGATAGAAGCATGTGAAAGCGGCGTGATAGCAGGCTATCCGGTAGTAGACATGAAAGTGATTGTCTATGACGGCAGTTTCCACGATGTAGATTCCTCAGATATGGCGTTTCGCATTGCTGGGCTTCATGCCGCTAAGCTCGCTATTGAGGCCGCAAAGCCGGCAATTTTAGAACCAATCGCGAAAGTGCGTGTCTATGTGGATGAAAATGATATCGGCAATGTGATGGGCGACCTTGGCACAAGAAGGGGCAAAGTTTCAGGAATGGACAAGATTTCAGAGGATGTCACGGTCATCAATGCTTTTGCGCCTTACAATGAAATGCTTTCTTATTCTCCTGTCTTGAATAGCCTGACCAGCGGGCGCGGGCGTTTTGAGATGGAGATAGATCATTACGATATTTTGCCTCAGAATGATTATGAAAAGGCGAAAAAGCAGGCTGAGGAAATGAAAAAGGAAGAGGAAGCGAAAAAAGCGCAATAGCTTTTAGAAAACTCGCCTCGCCCTCCGTCAGGTTATCGATAAATTGCTTGATGATGCAAACGAAAGGCATGTGCCGGTTAAGATTGTAAGGAAAAATGCATCATCGGCTTATGTAATCTCCGAAGATGATTTTGATTCCCTGGAAGAAACGCTTCATCTTAATTCTATCGAGGATTTGAGACGCGAAGCATGTCAGCGGAAGCAACACGCGCTGTCGCGCTCAGGACATTGCTGAACCCAATTTGAATAACTTTGAAAAATTTACTGTTGATCCGGAACTGGAAACTATTGTATGGGAAAATGGAGCAGACTTTGTCCCAGAATTTTTATATGACAAAATGAAGGTTTTTGCGTAGTGATAAATTTACATAATAACTTTGTTCCCTGACGTTTGGTCAGCATCTCCCGTCCCCCTTTTTCTCTCAGAGGCGTCAAAATTAATCCGCTCTTTTTCAATCACCAGCGGTCTGTTTTTCACCTGCGTATAAATGGCGCCGATGTATTCGCCGATAATTCCGACAAAAAACAACTGTACTGAGGCAAAGAAAAACAATCCGATGATCAGAGGGGCTGTCCCGACATTGAATCTATCCCAAAAAATCAGTTTATAGACAAAGTAGCCGATGGCAAATAATAGGCTCATAATCGCGACGCCGAAACCGATAAAGCTAGCGAGCCTTAGGGGCAGTTTTGAGTAATTGACAAAACCGGTCATAGCCATATCATAAAGCGTGTAGAAATTGTTCTTTGTTTTTCCTGCCTTTCTTCTCGGCTGGACAAAGTGGATCTCCGCGCGCTCAAAGCCAATTTCACTGATCAATCCACGGAAATAAGGGTAGGGATCATTCATCTGACGAAGAATCCCGATCACTTTTTTGTCATAGAGGCCAAAACCGGTAAAATTTTTAACCTGGTCCACGCCTTCTGAAAATTTCTTTATGAGATTGTAATAGAATTTTCGGAGAGCAAAAACAAAAGGGTTTTCTTTACTTTTATTCTTTACTCCAATGACTATTTTGTAACCCTCTTCCCATTTTTTGATAAAGTTTGCGATCATTTCCGGGGGGTCTTGAAAATCCGCGACTAAAGAAATGACAGCCTCTCCCTGCGCCTGCAGCAAACCGTAAAAAGGAGAGCGGATATGGCCGAAGTTTCTGGCGTTAACAATAATTTTCACGCATTTGTCCTGGGCGGCTATTCCTTTTAATATCGTCACCGTCCTGTCTCTGGAGCAATTGTCAATAAATATGTGTTCATAGCTATATCCTTTTATTGACAGCATAACCTTCCTTACTTTTTCAGCCAGAGCTTTGACATTGGCTTCTTCATTGTAGCAAGGGGTCACGATACTAATGAGTTTTTTCATACCATCTCCTATGAGAAAAATTGCACTGCAATTTTCCGGCTATTTTCAAATCTCTTACTAGGTTAATAATCCAATTCCGTGAAGCAGTTTACTGCGCAGGAATTGCTCTTGATTTATTACACCTTATTCTTAAAAACCAGATATTTATTCAGAACATAAGACAATATTACCATTAAAGGCAGACATATTGCCTGGCTGATAATCGGGCCTAATCCTGCCCCAACAAAAATTTTTAAAAGAATAACATTAACAATATAAACAACGATATAAGTTAAAATAAATTTAAATATCAATAATAAGTTCTTGTTGAAAAATACAATTCTGCCGGTAGTAAAAAAATTAAAGATGACTCCCAGTATAGTAGATATCAAAAGGGCAATCTGGTAATCCAGCCCGGCTAAAACCAAAAGTGTGTAAACGCCGTATCCAAAAATTGTATTGATGCCTCCGGTAAATAAAAAGCGGATAAATTGGATGCTCCAGATTTTTTTTATTCTCTCTTTTAATTTCATATTTTGTTCTTACTTAAAATAAATCTTGTTTCTTCCACAAGTGATTCTAAGGATGTATGAGCGGGATAATAACCAATTTCCTCCGCTTTTTTGTAGGAGGAATAATAATTATCTTTTGATCCCGTGACGTTTAATCCTTTAACATCTGATTCGACATTGTATTTTAAACCAAATTGTGATTTAAATTCCTCCAGGATTTCGAATTTTGAGGCCGGCTTTAAGCTATAAACATCGAGGGCACAATTCAACTTTTTCTTTTCGATGCACTTCACTATTAGAGAATGCAGGTCTGAAGGGTGGATGTAATCCCGGACGATATTATTCGGTCCGGTTATAAATTCTTTGCCTTGCAACAGGCAATTGACTATTTCTGACATCAAAAAACTGGCTTCCAGGTCAATGTATCGGCTGAAATAGGCAAATACCCGGAGGTCCACAATGTTGTGATTAAAAGAGCGGTGTTTTGCTTCGGAGTG
>JAGVOW010000104.1 GCA_020052515.1 Brevinematales bacterium
GAAACCGCGGCTTTATCCAATTGTCATTAGGTATTAGAAACAGGAGGATACTGTGAAACAGGTTTATTTTGTTTTGACCCTCTTTTTTTACTCTCTTATGATCCTTTCCTGCAGTTTGACACCCGCTACAGCCTTAAACAAAAGCAATCTTGAGGCACAACAAAACGGCTATCAACTGAAAGAGTCTGATGTGCTTTTTATGTATGCCTCAGCGGATTCTTCCAATTATGGAAAATATAAAGCCGACATGGTTGCCTGGGGAACGTTCGGCGTTCCGTCGCGGATCCCGGAAATCCAGAGATTGGGCATTCGGGCCACCGGAACTATGTGGTGTCTCACTGCCACAGCATGGGTATTGTATGAAAACTTGTCTTTGCGCGAAGCGGTGGCCCGGGACATCCTCGGAGTCCCGATCGTTGTCCAATGGCTTGCGAATGACGATTGCAATGGAGTAAAAAGCTATTGGGGCTGCGTCAATAATCCGGTGTTCAGCAATTACTTACAGGGCCTTATGAGAACAGAATGCCAATATAAGCCGGACGGAATCCATGTAGATGACCCGCTCGGAGGTAGTTTTGAAAGCACCTCGTTTGACGGCGGATGTTTCTGCGATTACTGCATGGCTGGATTCCGGGAATGGCTCAGAAGGAACAATAGAACCAATGCCCTGGCCATTGCCGGAGTGGCTTCTTTTGACGCCTTCAATTACAAAACTCTGATCCTCTCCCGGGTTTCCGACAGACAGCAATATATCCAGCAGAAGTATTCCCTGCCGCTGTTCCAGGAATTCCTGGATTACCAGATGGAGTCTGCCCTCAATAATTTCATATCTCTTCAGAATACGGCCTTTTCGCTTCTGGGCAGAAATATCACCTACAGCGCGAATGACTATTTCTCGGACTATGGACGCGAAGGTATAGCCCTGACTCCTTATTTGACGCACTTTGTACAGGAAGTAGAATTTCATGCCGCTGAAGGCACTGCAAGCCTTTATAACGTAATCAAAGCTTGCCGTCAGGCCGAAGCATTGAAGAGGCCTCTGGCAGCTACTGCAACGGGACCCGATTGGGCGTTCATCAAAATAAATAACGCCACTAATCTTGTGAAAATCTGGATTGGCTTAAGCTATGCGTGCGGTCAAAGGCTGATGGTCCCCGATCCTGAGCATCAATGGTGTTTGACAGCCCAGGGAACTGAGTGGTACCAGGCTCCGATAGCCGCGTTTTCTCCGCTTTATCTTTTTGTAAAGAATTATCCAGACCTCTTTGACGGTTATAAAACGGCCGGGCCTCTCAAAGCTCCGGATGTATCAATCAATAACCTTAGTTCCCAGGAAGGCAGAGATGTCTTCAAAACACTGCTGTCCGCTGGAAATCCTCAGCCGCTTTCCAGCGCCGACGGTAAAATCTGGATTTTTCCCCGGTTAAAAGACGGCAAAATAACAATTCATCTGATCAATACAGATTATGACGGATCGCAGGACAGAGTCACCATAAAATCGAATGTTCTTCTGGAAATTCCTTCTGATTTAGTCCCCGCATCCATTGTGTCCGGCAATGTAGGCACGCTTTACAGTTATGATAAAGTCCCTGAAACAGTCAGCATAACACGAGGCGGTAATATCGCCCAAATTCTGATTCCGGAAATAAGGATATGGTCCGTTATAAATTTTAAGTGAAAGAAAAAGGAGTGTTAAACTATGAAAGAAGCAAAATGTGTTTCTATTACCCTTTTGTCCATTATTTTATTATTGCTTTCCTGCGCCTCCTGTTCCACGCTTAGTGTAAAAAATAACGCCGATCAAATTTTTGTAAAAGAAGACTTGCAGCCCTTTTATTATGAGTTCAAAGGCAATGTTGATTGGAATCTCTGGGAATATAACAAATGGTGGATGTACCCGACATTGTTTCAATATTCGGAAATCATCACAAACTCGAACTGTTTATCGCTGAGAACTTCGAGATTGGCTTCTTCGACCAATATTATTGGTACTGTTTTCAACTACTGCGGCATGGACATTTCTACTCCGCGCTTTTTCGGCTACGGCAAATATACTGCCCGAATGCGTCCCCGGATTGTTTCGGGCACAGTAGGAGCGTTTTATTTAATGAATCAATACGAATCCGGGCACTGGCTGCATAAGGAGATTGATATCGAGTTTTTGGGGAAAGACCGGCATCTGGTACAATTCAATGTCCACCGATTTTATCAGGATACGGAAAGCGCTTATGGCTCTCCTAGCATTTATACCAACGATTTTGACACAGGCGCTGATTTTCATAATTATTCGATTATCTGGGCCAGCAATAAAATAGAATGGCAGATCGATGGAACAAACGTGTATGAATTTACTGACAAGATTCCTGATGTACACCTGAACATCCGTATGGCGAACTGGGTTTGCGGAACAACCGATCAACCATGGGGAGTTGATTGGGTTGGGCCGATAAACGACGCTGATTTGCCCGGTTTTGTGGATTACGCCTGGGTAAAATATGAACCCTGGTAATCCTACCTTAGGTAGGATAAAAATAGTACTCCAGGTATCTGTTTTTTTCTAAAAAAAGGCTTTATAATAATTGAAAATAAGCGTACAAAACATAATTAGTTTTCGTTTTGTGCGAAAAATAACAACAACTACTCCAATAAAAAGTTTTCTAAATTAATTCGCTTGACGCCGCCTCCGCAGGAGGCGGCGTTTTTTTTGACTCAGTTATTTAATCACTTCACCACTTTATCAAACGTCAGCGTATTATAACGATAGAGGTCAAAATTGCCCTTGCCATAGCGGTCGGAGGCAAAGTAAACTTTGTAATTTCCAGAAAAATCAATATAGGGATATTTATCCATACTTTCTGAAGCATATGAATCAACGTTAAATGGTTTGATTCCATTTGTTTGAGGGAAATACGATAAACCAGAGAAACGATTATTCGCCCTGCACAGAATATAAAACTCGAACAATCCGTCTTTATAACCATTCGCAGAATCAATACCAGATCCCACATTAATTGAAGAATAAGCCCCCCATTGAAAACCACCAGTAGCAACATTCATATATTTCAGTATGAAATTATTACCGCACATGATAAGAAGAAAATTATCCATCATACCCAGAGAAGTAGCATTCGTTATAATATTTGGCGGAATAAATGATAGCGTATTAAAATTTGAATCTAGAGAATAGGTTAAAATATTCGTAGAACCCAGGGAAGAATATCTAATAAAAGAAATGTAAAGATTTGTTATCGGCGCTCCTGCGCTTACCGCCTTAAAAACTACAGAAGCTATCTCATTGCTCGATGAGTTTATATTTGTATCCATCATCTTTAGCAAAGTGAACCGGCCCTCGCTATCCATCTCCGCATAGTAAATGTCATAATTACCACCGCGGTCAGAAGAAAAGAAAAGCCAGGTTTTGCCGCTTGAAGCATCCCGGTACAAAAACGGCGTGATCTCGTTATATTGATCCGTGCTCAAATAGCCGCCGCCGGAAAGCGCGAGCTTATTCATCCCGCCATCTACATCCTTCGAAGCGTCGTTGTTAAAATACCCGCTGCAAGCTGTAATAAATATCGCTAAAAAAAACGCGCTCAAAAGAATAGTAATCCTTCCATTCATACTCTGCTCCTTTTTTTAAGATTTTTGCCCACAAAACATTCTAAATTTCGTGTATTTCGTGGTTAAACCACTAATAACACTAATTTTCACCAATTCGTGTTTATTCGTGTTATTCGTGGTTCCAGCTCAGTTAATAGGTTGCCCTCAATACCGCTGGATGTCAAAATATCCCAATATAGGAACATTGAAATTCGTTACCGGCATGAAATAATTGGTATAAATCAATTGAATACCCGTTCCGCTAAATACTCCAGTCCAATGCGCTCCGATTGTATTCGCTAAAGAGGAAAAAGTAACCGTGCCGTTTGTGATGATCCAGTTTGTTCCGGTATTTAAGGCACTATAATCATCAAAACCCATAATATAACAATCCGCCGGATTGTCAAAATCTATAGTATAAGGAATTCCAGTTGATACTACAGAATTGGATAACTGCATCATAAAATAACTTGAAAAAGACCCTGAGAAATCATTGTATGAATTCGCGACTAAGATAAAAGGCCCTTCGGGAAGGATTTGAGAGAATGTAAACCCGGAAAAGCTGGACGGTACTCCATTATTGGTGATATTAACCGTAGCATTTACGCCCCATGCAAATGGGGGAGGCGTAGGATAAGTAGGATATACAACCGTATCATACGTCAAAATATTATAGCGGTACAAATCAAAATTGCCCAAACCATAGCGGTCGGAAGAAAAATACACTTTCATGGTTTCCAGGTCAATGCAAGGGTCCTGGTCGTTAAAATCCGACGAGTAGAGAAAAATAGGTGAAAAATTAGTAACAACCGAACCGCCGATATTGTTGATATCTCCGCCATAAAGCTGGTGCCTGCCGGAGTCCAGAACGTCAAAGATGTAGAAATTCACCCACTGATCGTTGCTTCCGCTATAACCGTCCACGGAGTAAATGGGTTTGTCCGCGGAAATATCGCTTGTATTAGGTAAGTACCAGCCTACAGAGGAATTCCATGCATAGTTCTGCCACGTATTATTTTCTGTAGCCGCTTGCAGAGAAGAAGTTACATTTGTTTTATTAAGGATACTGATTCTTCCTACATTTAACGTAGAGAAGGTTGAAGGATTACCTATAATAATCATGTTGGTAGTATTTAATTGAGCGGTAAAAACATTTGTAAAATTTCCGCCAATCCTGATAAAGGAGATATAGGTATTAGTAGAGGGTATAAGCGCTTTATACACCACCGGCGAAATCTCATTCGAAGAGCTGTTGATCGTGTTCGTCATCTTCACCGGCGCGCTGAATTTCCCCTCGCTGTCCATCTCGGCGTAGTAAATATCATAATTCCCGCCGCGGTCGCTGGCGAAGAAAAGCCAGGCCCTGTCGCCTTCCCGGTAAAGAAAAGGGGTGATCTCATTATAATCGTCCGTGCTGATGTAACCGCCGCCCGTGAGAGCCAGCTTATTTACTTTTTCACCGGAATCCGCCGAGTGATCACTATAAAAATACCCGCTACAGGAAGCCAGCGCTAAAAACAGAAAAGAAACTAAAACAAACCTTATTTCTCTCATAAAACCCTCCGTTTTATTCTATATGTTTTACGATTCTGCTTTATTAAGAGTTTTTTCTGTATATTCCTTTAATCCCACAACAGGCTCAATATAAGCTTTTACATCCTCCGCGTTGCCGATAGTCAACTCATTCAAGAATTTTTCGACGGCTTGCTGGAGGTGAAAAAAAACAATTGAAACGCTTATTTCTTTGTCATTTAAAAATTTCAAGGCTGCTGTTAGATCTTCATTGGCTTTGATGAGGAATATTTTATATTGTTTTATCATAAAAAGTAATTCCTTTTTTAGCCGCTTCCATAATAACTGACCCGGACTCATTTTTGTAAAAATCAAATTCATCTGACTTTACTACCAGGATATCTTTAGGCATCTTTATATCATAAAGGGCTTTCCGGATTCTCCTCTTCTCCTCAATTTTAGAATTAAAATCTTTCAACACAACTAATAAGTCAAGATCACTATTCTCAGAAGGTTGTCCATATGCGTAAGAACCAAAGAGAATAATTTTATCGGGATGAACCGATTCGACAATTTTTCTGATCAATTCATTTTTCATATTGTTTTCTAATGATTTCACATTTTTCCTCTACATTATTTCTTCCTGCGTTTATTATAAATATTGGGAAAATAATACACAAGGTTTTTACTTACTTTCCTTCACAATCGGGTAACACCTTTCGCAAAGCTCGGGATGATCCTCAAAATTCCCCACCTCTTTTGAATAATTCCAGCACCGGGAACATTTTTTACCGGAGACTTTTTCGGCAAAGACCGCCGTATTTTCATCCTGTGAAATTATATTCTGAAGATTATCCGCTATTTGCGCTTCCGAAACAATGAAAAAGTAGCGCAGATAAGAGACATGCTTTAAAAGTAAATCCTTAAATTTCTGGTTCAAGGGTTTTACTTCCACTCGCGCTGCCAATCCGCTTCCAATCGGCTCCTTTTGCGAAGGGTCGCTTCTTAAAAACTCTACCGCTTTTAAAACCGTTTCGCGGACTTTCATTAAATCTGAAAATTCTGCAAAAAGGGCTTCGTTGTTCCATTCTTCCGGAACATCTTTCCAGGTCTGCAAATGCACGCTGTCATTTTCATCTTTTGAAAAATAAGACCGGAAAACCTCCTCCATTGTGAAAGGCAGAATAGGCACGAGCATAAGCATCAATTGCTCTAAAATAAAACTCATAGCCGTTTGAGCGGAAAGCCTTTCGCGGGAGTTTTTCGGATAAATATAGAGCCGGTCTTTCAAGATATCAAGATAAAAAGAACTTAAATCAACCGCGCAGAAGTTATAAATTTCCCGGAAAGACTTGTAAAATTCAAAGTCATCATTCGTCTTTTCCACGGATTTATTCAAGCGGTAAAGCATTGATAGCGCGTATTGATCGGCATCCATTAAATCATTATACTTCAAAGCCTGGTTTTGGTCAAATCCATCGAGATTACTCAGCAGATAGCGGAATGTATTCCGGATTTTGCGGTAACTTTCCGCGCTTTTTTGAATCAGATTTTCCCCAATCCTTAAGTCACCACGGTAATCCTCAGTGACTGTCCAGAGCCGGAGCACATCAGCGCCGAATTTTTCAGTTACTTCCCTGGGTGAGACAGCATTGCCCAGACTTTTGTGCATCTGCTTTCCCTGCTCATCCAGCATCCACCCATGGGTAACAATGGTTTTATAAGGCGCATGGCCTTTTATCGCCACAGAGGGCCAGAGAGAAGATTGAAACCAGCCGCGATACTGGTCATTGCCTTCCAGATAGACATCCGCCGGGCTGGAAAGCCCTTCTCTTTTGTCCAGAACCGCGTAGTGGCTGACTCCGGAATCAAACCAGACATCCAGAATATCTGTTTCTTTTGAAAGATTTTTTGAACCGCATTTTGGGCATTTTGTACCCTGCGGCGCCAATTCATTCGCTTCTTTTTTATACCAGACGTCTATGCCTTCCTTTTTTACTATCCCAATAATATGATCAATCGTTTTCTTATCCAGCATGGCCTCGCCGCACTCACGGCAATAAAAAGCGGGAATGGGAACGCCCCATTGGCGCTGGCGGGAAAGGCACCAGTCAGGCCTGCCCTCAAGCATATTCTTGATTCTCTGCTGTCCCCATTCCGGCACCCATTTTATTTTAGGCAGCTCATTCAATACCATGGCCTGCAGTTTTTTGTCCGAAACCTTGAAGAACCACTGCGGTTTGGAGCGGAAAATAATAGGCTTTTTGCACCGCCAGCAATGCGGATAACTATGGGTAATATTCTGCCGGTAATAAAGCACGCCTTTTTTATCAAGAAATTCTATAATCTTTTCATTCGCGTCAAAGACATTCATTCCTTCAAACTCAGGCACTTCTTTAGTAAACTGCCCTCTATCGTTTACCGGGGAAAGCTGCGGCAAATTGTTTTCTGTTCCCATCAAATAGTCTTCCATACCATGCCCGGGGGCTGTATGCACGATTCCCGCACCTGTGTCCATCGTCACATGGATACCAAAAACCGGCTTTGACTCACGGTCTATCCAGGGATGATTTACTTTCATTGTTTTTATATCTTCGCGGCTAACAAAAACAATTTCTTGCTCTTTCAATCCTTTTACTGAAAGCACAGAATCTTTCAACTTTTCGGCCATCAATAAATACTCATCCCCTACTCTGACCGCGCAGTATTTTTCCTCAGGATGAAAAGAAAGTCCTGTATTAGCGGGCAATGTCCAGGGCGTGGTTGTCCAGATCAGTACAAAGAATTTTTTATTTTTTAATTTTTCTATAGAGTGATCTGCCACAGGAAATTTAACAAAAATCGCGGGTGATGTGTGGTCATGGTATTCAATCTCCGCTTCGGCCAGTGAAGTGCCGCAGTTTGGGCACCAATGCACGGGGCGCTGGCCTCGATAGATATACCCCTTCTCTACCAATTGGCCGAAGGCCTCAATGATCGCGGCCTCATATTCCTCCGACATTGTTAAATAAGGGTTTGCCCAATCGGCAAAAACGCCCAGCCGCTTAAAACCGTCCATCTGGACCTTCACGAATTTCTCAGCGTATTTACGGCACTCACTCCTTAAAATAACAGGCCCTACTTTATCGGCCTTTTCACCCAATTTTTCCACGACTTTGAGTTCTATCGGAAGCCCATGGCAATCCCATCCGGGGACATAAGGGACACGAAAACCTTTTGAAAACTTGTATTTATTGATCATATCCTTCAAAATCTTGTTGAGCGCTGTTCCCACATGGATTTCTCCATTAGCGTAAGGAGGGCCGTCATGGAGAATAAAGGCTGGCGCGTTTTTTCTTTTCTCCTGCTGCTTTTGATAAAGCCCCATAACTTCCCATCTCTTGAGATACTCCGGCTCTTTTTGAGTGAGATTTGCCTTCATCGAAAAATCAGTCTTCGGCAGATTCACTGTTTGTGTATACTCCATGTTGAAAACTCCTATTACTTGTGTTTATCATTCTCTTTTCCAGGGTAACATTATTATAATAAAAACCAATGGATAAATCAAAAAAACGCTTGCGGATTTAACGATTTGTGGTAGAATAATACGCCTCGGCAGGAGGAGAAATCTAATGCCTTCCAAAAAATACGTAGGCGCGATCGATCAGGGCACCACCAGCACTCGTTTTATTCTTTTTAACCAATCAGGAGAGACTGTTGTTTCTCATCAATTGGAGCAGAAGCAAATTTTTCCTCAAGCCGGATGGGTAGAGCATGACGCTCAGGAAATATGGAAAAATACAGGAGAAGTCATCCGGACTGCTTTAGAAAAGGCAAATATTAACCCTTTAGAAATTGCCTCCATCGGCATTACCAATCAGCGTGAAACTACCGTTGTCTGGAACAAGAAGACTGGCAAGCCGTACCAGAACGCTATTGTGTGGCAGGATACCCGCACGGCTGAAATCTGTGAAAAACTTACTCAGGATGGCGGACAAAGGCGTTTTGCCCCAAAAACTGGGCTTCCATTAGCCACCTACTTTTCCGGGCCAAAAATCAAGTGGATTCTGGACCATTTTCCAGAAGTCAGAAAAGATGCCCTGAAGGGAGACGCGCTTTTCGGCAATATGGACACCTGGATCATCTGGCAGCTTTCAGGAGGCATAGACAGGGGCATTCACATAACAGATGTCACCAATGCCAGCCGTACGATGCTGATGAATCTGGAAACTCTGGAGTGGGAAGAAGAAATGCTTTCCATTTTCGGAATACCACGCGCGATGCTCCCTCAAATCCGCTCTTCCAGCGAAGTTTACGGAGTAACTTCTAAAACCGGCCCTTTTGGATGTGAAATCCCTATCGCGGGCGATCTGGGAGATCAGCACGCCGCGCTTTTCGGACAGGCCTGTTTTTCACCTGGAGAAGCAAAAAACACTTATGGAACTGGCTGTTTTCTTTTACTGAATACAGGAGAAAAATCTGTAGAATCAAAAAATGGCCTGCTGACCACCCTGGCCTATAAAATCGGCAAAGAAAAAGCCTGCTACGCGCTGGAAGGCTCTGTCGCCATCGCTGGAGCATTAGTCCAATGGATCCGCGACAATTTAGGCCTTATTAAAACTGCTCCGGAGATTGATATTCTCGCTCAGAGTGTTTCGGACAACGGCGGCGTTTATTTTGTACCTGCTTTTTCGGGCCTTTTTGCCCCCTATTGGCAAAGCGACGCCCGCGGCATCATCGCGGGGCTTACCCGCTATGTCAATAAAGGCCATCTTGCGCGGGCGGTTCTGGAAGCCACCGCTTTCCAGACAAAAGAGGTTTTTGACGCTATGCAGAAGGATTCTAAAATAGCGCTCAACTCATTAAAAGTAGACGGCGGAATGACCGCGAGCGGATTGCTGATGCAGTTTCAATCAGACTTATTAAATGTCCCTGTATTTCTGCCTAAAGTAGCTGAAACAACAGCTCTGGGGGCTTCCTACGCGGCGGGCCTCGCCGTAGGGTTCTGGAAAAACAAAGAAGAACTCCGGCAAAATTGGAAATTATCGAAAGAATGGAAGCCAAAAATGCCGATGAAAGAAAGCAAGAAACTTTACCAATATTGGCTCAAAGCGGTTCAAAAAAGCATGAATTGGGTGGAAAAATAGATGAATCAGAAATACGATGTGATTATTATTGGATCAGGGATTGTTGGCTCAATGGCCGCGCGATTTTTATCTCAATACGAATTTTCTATTCTGGTGATAGAAAAAGAAATCGATGTGGGAATGTGTCCCAGCGCCGCGAACAGCGCCATTATCCATGCCGGATTTGACCCAAAGCCGGGAACACTGAAAGCGAAACTGAATGTGCAGGGAAACAAAATGTGGGAAAATATTGCCGGAGAGCTTTCTGTGCCAATGAAAAAAACAGGAAGCCTGGTAGCGGCGATCGGCCAGGATGAATTTACAAAATTGGGCGAATTATATGAGCGCGGCATTTCAAACGGCGTTCCCGGAATGCGCCTATTGAAGCGGGAAGAATTGTTGAACAAAGAACCCCTCATTAATCCGAATGCCACAGGCGCACTCTGGGCCCCCAGCGCAGCGGTCATTGATCCGTTTACCGCGGTTCTCGCTTCCGCTGAAAATGCCGCTATTAATGGTGTTCAATTTCTCTTTGAAACAAAATTCATGGGTTTCATTGCCGAAAACAAAAAAATAATAGGCATTAAAACCAATAAAGGCGATTTTTTCTCCCGCTGGGTCATGAACTCAGCCGGGCTTTATTCGGATGAGGTCATGCATTCCGCCGGCGTGCGGCCGGATTTCAAGATTCTACCCAGAAAGGGAGAATATCTGATTTTTGACGCTTCCGCGGTGTCTTTAAACAATGTCTTATTTCAAGTTCCTTCGGAAAAGGGAAAAGGAATTCTGGTTTCCACTACTACCCATGGCAATGTGATGATCGGCCCAAACTCAAATCCGGCTGAAAAAAAAGAGGATCATGCCACTACCGGGAAAGGAATTGAAGAAGTGCTGGAAGGCTCTAAAAAACTTGTACCTTCCCTTCAGAAAAAGGATATTATTGCCGTATATGCTGGGCTTCGCGCAACAGGAAACGCGGGGAAAGATTTTATAGTGGAAATCCCAAAAGAAACACCCAATTTTATTAATATTGCCGGGATTGAATCACCGGGGCTTGCTTCAGCTCCGGCTATTGCCCGAATGGTGATTGGCCTGTTGAAAGAATCCGGTGAAAACTTAAAGCCAAAAGTCAATTGGACTCCTATCCGGAAAGCGACTCCCTGTTTTCATAAATTATCGCACAAAGAAAAAGCCGGACTTATCAAGAAAAATCCCGCTTATGGAAGGATCGTCTGCCGCTGTGAAGAAATTACCGAAGGTGAAATTCTGGACTCGATGCGTTCCCCTATCCCGGCATTCACTTACGACGGCATCAAGCGCAGGACATGGCTGGGAACAGGACGCTGTCAGGCAGGGTTTGATTATCCCAGAGTGATAGAAATCATCTCGCAGGAGCTTAAAATTCCTATTACGGAAGTCTCTAAGAAAGGGAAAGATTCGGAGTTTATTATTAGAAAGACGAAGGGGTCATAGGAGAATTTTATGAACACTAAAGGAATGAAAATCGGAATCCTTACTTCGGGAGGAGATTGCCCCGGGCTTAACGCCGCTATTCGAAGCGTTGGAAAAACAGCTATACTCAAATACGGCATGCGGGTTTACGGCATTTCTTCTGGTTTCCAGGGACTCATTAACAAAGATGTAGTTGAGCTCGATGATAAAAAACTCTCCGGTATACTTACTCTCGGCGGTACTATCCTCGGCACTTCCCGCGAAAAGCCTTTCAAGAATAAAGGTGTTTTGAAAGAAGAACTAAGTAAACCGGAAATTATCAAAAAAAATTATGAGCTATTGAATCTGGACTGTATTGTCTGCATTGGCGGCAATGGGACTCAAAAAACCGCGTATAAATTGTCCCAGATCGGACTCAATGTAATCGGGATACCTAAAACGATTGACAACGATGTCTGGGGAACTGACCTTTCTTTTGGATTTGATTCCGCTGTATCCATTGCCACAGAAGCGCTTGACCGCCTGCACACAACGGCGAATTCGCATCGCAGAATAATGGTGATGGAAGTAATGGGGCACCATGCCGGCTGGCTGGCTCTTTACGCCGGAATTGCCGGAGGCGGTGATGTGATTTTGATCCCGGAAATTGAATACAGGGAAGAAAACATTATTAAATATTTAGAAAAAAGGGCTTCTTCAGGCAAACCTTATTCAATTGTCGTTGTCGCGGAAGGAATCCAGATCAAAGAAAAATTGCGCGGAGAAAGCGAAGAAGGCCGTGTAAAAACGTCCGCTTGCAGCACTATCGCTCAAATGATTGAAAAGCAGACCGGCCTGGAAACCAGAGAAACAATATTAGGATACGTCCAAAGAGGCGGTACGCCTTCAGCCACAGACCGTATCCTGGCCACCCGGTTTGGAGCTTTTGCAGCAGAACTCATTGCTAAAAAGAAATTCGGGCGGCTGGCTGCTCTAAAAGGAACAGATGTCATTGCAATTGATCTAAAAGAGACCGCGGGAAGAATCAAAACAGTGCCGCCGAATGATCCGATGATTAAAGAGGCAAAGCTGATTGACACCTGCTTTGGAGATGAAACTTAGGTTTTTGCACGCGAATAAGAATAAATCGAAAATACACCGAACACTACCGCTCCGGTAAAAGCCCCCACTTGCGGTGAAACATTGCCTTTTCCAGCCAAAGAAATCCCCAGCGAGAAAAAAAGATAATAGACTATAAAAATAGCCAGACAAATCATAAGGTTAATGATAAAGGTTATCTTTTTCTTAGTAGGGTCTATGATTCCAATGCCGGTCAATACAATGAAGATAATTCCCAGTAAATAACTGAATTTTGAAAGAAACCTCGCCTGGTCCTCTTTATAGTCCTGTCGTGTTTTCTTCAATTTTTCGATATGCCTTGCGCCTTCCTCATAAGTCATCCCATCCATATTATACCATTCCGCTTCAAAATAATAGGGAGGATCCCGAATAAAGTCAAAAGAGCGATTGACAAAACTTTCCACCTGAAAACTCTCTCCGAAATTTTTTACATGGCGAATAATGCCGCTTTCAAAAACCCAGGTTTTATTTTTACTATCCCAAACGGCTTTATTTGCGTCAATTCGTAAAGACACGCTGATTTTATCGGAGACAGAAAGCCTTCTTTCTTTGGTTAATTTCAAGACATTGGTCAAAAGCCAGCCATTTTCATTGGTCGAAATTTGCTTCTGCAGATGATCTGAAATCGGCATTTTCAACTGGACAATCGTAAGGTTTTCCATTTGCTTCAAACCAGCATCATACCGCCCAACGATATAAATCAGCTGGCCAGCTCCAAAAATAGAAAAATTAAAGCGGTCTTTGAGTTTATTGATTGTGTTTTTTTCTACTTTATTAAAAATAATTTGACCATAAATATTTTTCTGTTGATAAGCCGGAAAAATAATCGAATTCTGAAGAAAACCAATCATAAAAATATAGCAAAACACAGAAAACATGACAGGGTAAAAGCTCACTCGATAAATGCTGGTTCCTGTACTAATAACAGCGATCAATTCTTGAAAATGCACCATTCTGCTGAACACATAAACCGTCGCGAACAAAAATGAGAAGGGTTGAAGAATTACAATCCAGTATAAAGAACCATAAAAATAATATTGAAACAGCATAATCGCGCTAGTACCAGGTGGAAGCCACCGAAGATCCTGAAAAATTTGGGTTAATTGATAAATCACGATGAAAAAGAAGAGAGAAATAAAAAGGGAAGAAAAAAACATTTTCATCACATAGCTGTCTAAAGAGGTCCATTTAGCGTACTTTAAAAACGCTTTAATTTTAGGCGAAATAACTTTTTCAAAATAACAATGAATTTGCCTTACGAAAACGTTTTCCCTGAAGTTTTGTACGCAACCTTTTAACTTCATAAAAAGCATTACTCCCTGATCTTCTTCCATAATAATACAGTACCGATTACAAAAAAGAAAATATTGGGAAACCATTCCATAAAGGGAGGTAAAATTTGTTTTACAATGAGGTTTTCACTCCCAAATTTCAAGCCATAAAATAAAAGCATAATAATAACGGCAATTCCCAGGCCTTCATTCCTTCCGCTTCGCGCGCTGAACATGCCGATGGACAAACTCATTAAAGCAAAAACAAAAGAAATCAGCGGCAAAGCAAATTTTTCATTCCATTTCATCATATTATAATTCGGCAGGCTTTTTCTATAATTTTGAATCTGCTGATCAACCCTGTTCATGTCCCCTTTTAAAGCCTGTATTTTACTCTGGAATTCAACTGCTCTCTGCATCAATTCTTCCTTTGAAATATTTTTGGATAAAATGCTCAAGTCCTTTGATGCCTTCTCTATATCTTTTGTTAATCTTTCCCTATCTTTAAAATAATTTTCTATCTGCTGAATGGGGGCTTTCGATTTTTCTTTAATATCTTTCCCCAGCTCAAGAATAGTCATAGTATCCGGGCCCTTTGTATAATACTCTTTCGGAAGGTCCACATAACTATGGATAGAAAGATACCGAAAAGAAGAAATGAAAAACTTGTCCTCTTCTTCGTCGCCAAATTTTGTGCGATTGACTTCCGATATGCTTCCATTGATAAATTTCAGTATATAATGTTCCATGTTTTCCGGATCCGTAAAAATACGCCCCTTTTCGGCCTCAATCGTTTTTCTACCGTTGATGTCCGCAACATGAATGCGGTACAAAATTTCCATGTTATTCTCTGTCTTGATTTCCTCAAAGCTAATCTTATAACCTGCGATCTGGACAAAAGATTTCTCTTTTAACTCCACCCCCAGCCTTTGCGACATGATCTGAGCCCGGAGTTTCAGATAATTCACATTCGATGAAATCACATACCGGTCGTTGTAAATAATAGAAAAAACGCTCACGATCAATCCGAAAACTATACCAGGCCTCACAATCCTTAAAGTAGAAAGGCCGCACGACCGCATTGCGACAATTTCACTGTCTTGTGAAAATCTGCCCATAGTCAATAAATACGCGGGCAATATCCCAATCGGAATGGAATTAGAAAGAATAAAGGGAAGTAAATTCATCATTAAAAGAAACACTTGATTCAGTGGAACGTTGTACTGAATGTAAAATTGAATCAAAAAGAACAACTGGTTTAAGAGCAAAATCATTGTAAAAAAGAGAATTCCAAACACATAATTAGGAATAAGCTCTTTATAAAAATAAAGATCAATCCGTGAAAAAAAGTGAAATTTTAATTTTTCGAAAAGCCTTTTGTACACAAATCCCCCGCCTATTTTCTAAACAATGTAGGTTTCGTCATTTTGTTATAAATTCTTAAAAGATCATTTAATTTTTTCAGGAAAACTTGGTCCTGATAAACACCTTTAAAATCATGATTTTCCAATGACTTTGTGAATTCTTCTTCCATGTCGTGCATTTCCTCTCCAGATAGTCGCTTCCATTCTTCCGGGGAATAACTACTTTTTCCTAATTTTACGGCCATTGCCTTGCCGTACTTCTTTAAAATGAATTTGAAAAACTCGGCAGACTCAGGCAATATTACCATCTGGCTGAATACAGAATCAATTTCATTGATATTATAATACCTTTCTGGCCTGGCCAGAAACTCCTGAATGGAAACAAATAAAACTTCTTTTAGAAGGTAATAAACCAGATAGGGATAAATCTGAATTTGATCACTCTCTTTCCATTTGAATTCTACAAAGAAATTCTCAAAATCATCGATCCGGACAGGCCTGTTTTTTTCCTGAGCTAAAAACCCAAGATCATCTTTATCCAGAAGCCATTGATTCCATTCCGTTTGAATCAAGCCCTGTTTTAAAACCTCATTTTTCCAATCCGAAAGGCAATATCCTCCGATAGAAAAAAACAACCGGTAAACATTACTTTCGGCTTCCAGTACCAGAGGCTCATTGTTCTGAGAATCGCCCCATTTTTGAAAAACCCGGTCCGCTTGAAGGATAAACTGAGCCATCTTTTGAGCTTCTTCCGGTGTTCCTTTGTAATAGGCTTTTATCCTGGTTTTCTGCTGATCGGAAATTTGTATCTCCGATGAGCTTTTATCCATACTTTCTATAATACTGAATTGGCCCTTCTGACTGCAGGAAAATAAGCAGGAAATAAACAATAAAGAAAGATAAAATTTCAAAATTCCCTCCACGCTTACCATATATTTTAACGCAGATTCCGATTTATATCAAATACAGGGAAAACAGATTTTTTCAGCTGCCGCTTGAATTTTGAATTATTTCGCGTTATACTTTTATGACAATGTCTGCCTCACCCCGCCTCACTCGGTTCGGCACCCCTCTCCAAATTTTGGAGAGGGGACGGGGCGTGAGGCGTAAAGTAATAGGAGGCACTCATGATAAACAGAATAAGTTTTTTGGTTTTATTTCTATCACTGATCTGCTTCAGCGCCCTTTCAGCGGAAAACACATCAAAGATAATGGACAAAAACGATTTCGGCGGGATCACTTACCAGACAATTTATCAGATTGACGACGCTTTTTACCAGAAATACGGCTTATCAAAGTCAATCGCTTATTACGATTATGAAAACAAGATTAAAAAGGCCGAGTTTTATTACCACGAAGCTTCCGTCAATAAAAACAATATTACGCAAAAAATAGAAACCTACGACGAAAATCAAAAAATTCAGACGGGCGAGTTTTCTTACACCGGCAAATTCGCCGAGAAAGAAGGTTATACTAAGAAAACAGAAACTTACAATAGCAGAGGCGACCTTCTTGCCGAAGAATTCCGCTACACCGACAGGTTTGTTGACCAGTTCGGTTACAGCAAGTCTATTACCGCTTACTCAGCCGGCCATTACATCAAGCAGAAAGAATATTATTATGAAGAACGGTTTGTGAAGAAAATGGACCTGCCTTATTACACCCGCATTGACATCTACATTTATGTAGGAAATTATAAGAAAGAGAAAATATCCAAAACCGTTTTTCTGGATAAAGACGGGAAGGAAATGACACAAAATACTTCGAGCGAGAAATAATAAATCCAGCCTTATTGCCATTTGATAAATAAAGAGGTATGTCATGGCTATTGACAACAAGACAGCGCATTCCGCAGATAATTACGACCTGGAAATCAATAATACGATTCCCTATTATGATAAAATTCATCAGGAAACAATGGAGCTGGTTAGCGCTGCTTGTAGCCCTAAAATATGGCTGGATACTGGCTGCGGAAGCGGGACTTTAGTCAGGAAGGCTCTGGACAAATTTCCATTATGCGGATTCTATCTGGTCGATCCTTCAGAAGCAATGCTGAAAGCCGCCCACGCGAAATTTGAGACAAAGAGTTTCGCCCGTTTGAATATTCTTAAGCCCGCCGGAAGCGCGGAGCTGAAATGGAATAAAAACACTCAGCCAGATGTGATTACCGCTATTCAAGCGCACCATTATCTGGATAGGGCTGGCAGGGAGAAGGCCGTCAAAAGATTATTTGATCTTCTAAGCGCAGGCGGATTGTTTATTAACTTTGAGAACATCCGGCCGCTGAGCGAGGAAGGCGCTGAAATTGGTCTAAAAAGATGGAAGGAATTTCAAAAAAGCTGTGGGAAATCTGAAGAGGCAGTGGCAAATCAATTGGCAAGGTTTGACAGGGAATACTTTCCGATTACTGCGCTGGAGCATATTGAACTTCTGAAAAACACGGGATTCAGGACAGTCGAAATCTTCTGGTATTCAGTGATGCAGGCCGGGTTTTACGGAATAAAATAGCGCTGGGGGACTTTTAAAATGCTGGTAAATAAGCTACGCCATCGCCATCAATTCTTCCAGAGAATAGATGTGATTGGCAATATTGTACTGCAGAAGCGCGTTCTTTGGGCTTTCGCCGTAAACAAAAGTCCTGCCGAATCCACGAAGATTGTTTTTTAAATAGGCAATTTTCTTCTTGAGACTTTTGATATCTTCAATCGGCAAGCCTTCAAAAGCGGTCAAGGGCTTTGGAACCAGCGGGTTAATGTCAACAATCATTTCCGGCACATACCCAAAATCTTTGGAAAAACTCAGGGAAATCGAACGGATTTCTTTCAGAAAAACGATCATTTCATCCAGGTCCGCTTGCACTTCTCCCGGCAGCCCAATGATAAAATAAAGCTTCAAGCGCTTTATTCCCAGACGAACCGCGGTTTTCACAATGGAAAAAATTTTCTCATTAGGGATCATTTTGCAGATCGTTTTCTTCAATGCAAAAGAAGCCGTTTCCGGGGCAATGACCAGCGTTTTATTCTCATTATCAATAATCAGCTTCAAAAGCTCTTCATCCAGCCCCTCAATCCGGAAAGCCGAAAAAGAAAGCTGAAAGCCCATTTGATTTAATTGAACAATCATCTCCTTAAATTGAGGGTGATTGGTTAATGTTGCCGCTACCAGCCCCAATTTATTGGTAATCCCAATATACTTTTCCGCGATCGATAGTATCTTCGAAAGCGGGAATGGATAATATTCGCCATAGGCATTGGTCACCAGGCAAAAAGAGCATGGAAAAAGACAGCTCTTTGAAACTTCTATCAAAGCGCGGCCGGAAAACTCCGTCTTCTCTGTGATAATAACAGAATGCGCCGGCTCAAGCGAATTTTCCCGCCTATTATAATAAGGGATTGTATCAGACGGCAGGGCAAAATACGGATAAATGCCTGGCTTGTTTTCAAGGCTTTCCAGGAAGCCTTCTCTGGACGACCGCTTGAGGAGTTCTTCCAGAAGGATTGGAATAGTCGCGTCCGCGTCGCCGGAAACCACAACATCCGCGATCTGTTTTAGATAGAAAGGTAAAATGGTAGTGGCAATGCCGCCAACAATCAAAAAAGGTGAATTTCGTTTTCGATTATCCCACTCGACTTGAGAGCTTTTCAAGACACGGATAACATTCAACAAATCAGTTTCAAAAGAAATGGAGAAAAAGATCACATCAAATTGGCCGATTTCCCTGCCTGATTCTACGGTTTTTACTTTAATCGCCTTTTCATCGGCAAATGCCCTTTCACAATGAACCTGGGGATGCAATTGCAACAAATGATAAACCCATTGAAAGCCCAGATTGGACATTCCTATGGAATAAGAATTTGGAAAGACAATCACGGCATTCAGCCGGATTTTTTCTTTCTGGTAAGTGTTAAGAAATTGCTCCATTATTTCCAGTATTTTCCGTAGAACAAATCCAGGTCTTTTTTAATTTGCTCCGGAATCAGGCCTTTCCCTGTCATAACAGCGTATTGCGCGGCTTTCCGGCAGGAGCAATCTTCATCTAAAGCGATTGACTCAATGATAAAGGGCAAAAGGGAATTAATAGTTTTATTATTTTCCTTCATGTACTCCAGTACCAGAGAAACATCTACAGCCGCCTCACCTTCTCTCCAGCAGTCATAGTCCGTCGGCAAAGCGATCATAGCATAGCAAAGCTCAGCCTCCCGTGCCAATTTCGCCTCCGGAATAGCGGTCATTCCAATGACGCCGGCACCCCAGCTTCTGTACAGATGGCTTTCCGCCCTGGTAGAAAACTGCGGGCCTTCCATGCAAAGATAGGTTTCTTCTGTAAAAAGCCGCTTGGAAAGCTTATTTTCCGCAATGTATTTCTCCATCAAAGCTTTTATCTCCTTCCTGAAATGATTGCAGAACGGATCGGCAAAAGAGATATGTCCTACAACCCCTCCCCCAAAGTAAGAAAGCGGCCGCGACTTTGTCCTATCAATAATCTGGGAAGGAACCACCAGGTCAGTAGGACGAATTTCTTCTTTTAAACTCCCAACAGCGCTCACCGCAATGACTTTCTGAACACCCAGAGACTTAAGCGCGTAGATATTCGCTTTTGAAGGCACTTCTGTCGGCAGATGGCGGTGTCCCTTACCATGTCTGGGAATAAAAGCGACCATCCTTTTCCCTATTTCCGCCAGGGTAATTTTATCAGATGGCTTCCCAAAAGGAGTTTTTACTTCTATTTCTTCTTTTACTTTTACATTCGAGAGCTCATATACGCCGCTTCCGCCAATCACACCAATTTTAATACTTTCCATAAAAATATTTTCCTCCTAAGAGAAAAAAAATCGCAAGCGATTTTTTTTCGGCAAATTCAAAACCTCTTAAATAGCATAATAATCCAATCCCGTGAAGCAGTTTACTGTGCAGGGATTGCGATCGGTTTATTGCTACTCAACTACAAAAACCCTCTCCGTCTCTGCTTCTCCCACTTCTATTCGCACAATGAGAGGCTTCAGATTCAACAATGGCATGGCCTTTTCCGGCCATTCAATAAAGGAATAATCGTTTTCAGCAATAAACTCCTCCAATCCCAGTTCATAAACTTCTTCACTGTTAAAAAGACGGTAGAGGTCACTATGTAAAATTTTAACATTATCATTTTTGTATTCATTCATGATAGTGAAAGTCGGGCTGGAAACCTCTTCTTCGAGGCACCAAAAAGAAGCAAAACCCTTCACAAAAGTAGTTTTGCCCGCCCCTACTTCCCCCACCAGAAGAAATACAGAGCCTTTCTCTACTTCTATACCTTCGCATTTACCTTCGGCCAACTTTTTAGCAAAGCACAAAGTATCTTCTGGGCTATGAGAAACAAACCTAATACTCAACCCGGAACACCTCTATCGGCTTGGTTTTTCCTTTCACAAAAATAGGCTCTAAAGGCATCATTCCTTTTCTATCATTGCCCAACCCATCGTAAACGCTTTTTGCTATTATGATCTCTCCCTTCCCGGCAGCGCTGCAAAGACGGGCAGCAAGATTTACATTATCCCCGATAACTGTAAAATCCATACGGTCATGAGAACCAATGCTTCCCATCACTACTTCGCCCGAATTTATACCAATCCCGATCTCGACCGGGAAAAGGCCCTGAGTTTTTCTACTGTCATTGAGTTCCTTTATTTTTTTCTGCGCTTCCCGCGCGGCGCTTACAGCTGATTGGCACATACTTTCGTCTTCAAACACAGCGACAATCTCGTCTCCCACAAATTTATCAATATCTCCCCCAAAGCTTTTGATAATGTTGCTTTGCACATCCAGATATTCATTTAAAATATTCACTACCTTCTGAGGGTCGAGTTTTTCGCTCATGGAAGTAAAGCCGCGAATATCAGAAAAGAACAGAGTTACTACTTTTCTTTCCGTGTGTTTCTCCCTTTTCTCTCCCATCGGGTTTACGCCGACGCTCTTTTTAATCATCTTCACGGTCGAATCAGAGACAAATTTCTGCATTTCCAGCTTTTCCTGGACAGAAACAATCATTTCATCAAATGTCCTTCCCAGAACACCAATCTCATCCTTTACAGGCAGATTGGCCCTCGCGGATAAATCACCCTCGCCAAACCTTCTCACGACTCTAGTCAACTGAGCGATCGGTTTAACAATACTATTAGCGCCCCTCACCGAAATATAAATTCCTATAACAACAATGATTCCAGTAATAATTGCGATTAAGAAACGAATGTTTTCAATCTCTTTTCGAATAATCGAAAAAGAGTAACGCAAGACAACATTGCCAATTTTTTTGCTCAAACTTCCAGCTTGAACAGAAACCGGCATATAATATTCGAAATAATTAATAATTTTATCCTTCAGCGCTTCCCTTTTTTTCACATCTTCTTTTGGAGTCCAGAGCAATTGCAGACGGTTCCATAAAGACTCCGAGTACCTTAAAAGAACGGTCCAGGAATTTTTGCCGTATTCCGAAGCCACATGGTCCATCGCAAAACCATTTAACTCTTTAAAAACAGGGCTAAGCCGCGCAAGTGCTTTGTTGCCAATGTTTTCGCCAATAAACAAATGAACCTTGGTGGCTTTTTTTGAAATAATGTAGCCGTCATAGCCCAGATATAAAATACCTTCAGTTCCAGCAAAGGATTTTACTGCCTCATCGGCGGCGGGAAGAGAAATGTAATTATACTCGACGGATTTAGCAAGATCCTTCGCGATTCTTTCCGAAAATTTATGCGCCTTTTGAACCAGCACCTTCTCAATGTAAATAGTAATGGAAAGCCCCACCGAAAGCGCGACAAAAAGAATAATGAATATTTCAAAAAAGATTACTTTCGACTTGATCCGTTTGGTCAGTACATCCAGAATCCTTAAAAGAAAAAAGCGGTTTTTCTTGTCCATTGAATCCCCCTTTGAAGAGTAGATATATTTTAAAGAATTTTCTGGAATGTTTCAAGTTAAAAGACCAAATAATAAAGCGGGGCTTGGTTAGCCCCGCTCTTTGGTTTTGTTTGGTTTATGGTTTATAAAACTGCTAAAATTTTATAAAATATTGATAATTACCCGAATCGTATAAATTCGTAGTAACCGTACCTCCGTTTGTGTTGGTTCCGCTGAAAACGCCCGCGTGTATCTTGAGATAATTTCCATCAATAAAATAGGGCATATCGAACGTTCCATAATAATTGGTGGTTTGCATAGTCATGTAGCTATTATCAAACTTAATAGATGATTCAGATATTGAAGCTGATTGAGGAAAAGATTCGTAGGCTACGACTCCATTGGAGTACCCTTTAAATTTCATTGAACCGGTTTCAAAATAGTAGACAGAATAATTTGTCACGCCATTTGTAATTGTGACTTTGTCTGAAGCAATAGCATTATTGGTATAAGTCGTAAGCCATTTCCATCCGTTAGCAAAAATCGGAAGGGAAGCGTCTTTTTTTTCTTCCAGAAGAGAACACCCGCAAACCACTACAAAACCTAATAAAACCAGAACTGTGACACCGAACTTTTTTTTCATGAGAAAACCTCCTAAAAATTTATTTCTTTTTTTTCGGTAAAACAATCTTTACCCTAATATTACACTTCAAAACCCTAAATTTTGAAATTTTTAAAAAAAATATTTTTACAAACATAAAGTTTACTATTCTAAAGCAATCCAGGCCTGAAAGTCAATATGACTTTAGGCACATTTTTCTGTTACTTTGGGTACATTTTTTCTTTTTCGGCGAAGAAAACCGCGATTTTTTGATTTTTAAGCGCGATTCGTTTATGATAATCTGTTATCGAGTGGGGAGGAAAAGTAATTATGGACAGTCAAAAAATACAGGATGTCGCCATTATCGGCGCGGGGCCGGCAGGGCTCACCGCCGCGATTTACACATCCCGCGCGCTATTATCTACGGTTATTATAGAAAAGTTAGGCTCAGGGGGCCAGCTTGCCGTTACCGACCACATTGAAAATTATCCCGGCTTTCCCGAAGGTATTAATGGATTTGAACTTTCCCAGAAGATGGAAGCGCAGGCAAAAGCTTTTGGGGCAAAGTACGAGTTTGCTGAAGTCCAGAAAATAGAAAAGGATCCGTCCAGCGGACTTTTCGCTATTCAAACAGATTCCTCCACCTTTAAAGCAAAGAGTATCATTATAGCGGCCGGCGCAAAACCAAAAAGCCTGGGAGTTAAAGGTGAAAGCGGCTTTATCGGTAAAGGAATATCCTTTTGCGCGACCTGCGACGGCGCTTTTTATCGAAACAAAACAGTGGCGGTGATCGGCGGCGGCGACTCAGCGCTTGATGAAGGATTATTTCTGACCAAATTTGCCCAGAAGGTTTATATTATTCACCGGCGGGATGCTTTCAGGGGGGCAAAAATATTGCAGAAGAGGGTTTTTGACAACCCAAAAATAGAAATCATCTGGAATTCTGTACTAGAAGAAGTTCTGGGAGACACTAAAATCCGTCAGGTCAAAGTGAAGAATTTAAAAGAAAACCGGGCTTCAGCTCTGGAACTAGACGGTTTGTTTTTATACATCGGGCTATCTCCAAACACAGATTTTATCAGCGGGATTGAAAAAGACGAAGGCGGTTATATCCTGGCTGATGAAGCATTGCAGACCAGCCTGCCGGGAGTTTTTGCCGCGGGCGATTGCCGGAAAACACTTTTGCGCCAGGTTTCGACCGCTGTGGGAGACGGAGCAAAGGCTGCCTATTCGGCGGAAAAATATCTGGAGGGAAAGTAAGGAAGCTATGCAATTAATCAAAGTATTAGAAGGACTAGAAACCACTAATCATCGCGCTTTATCAATCCCCGCGGTGGATATTCATTCCATCGAAAACGATTCCAGAAAAGTAGACAAGGACTCACTTTTTGTGGCCGCTTCCGGCTATGTGGAAGATGCGCACATTTTCATTGACTCCGCCTACAAAAATGGCTGCCGTTATTTTGTAGTTGAAGTGAAAAGACAAAGCGAGTTTCAGAGTCAATATCCGGAAGCCCTATTTCTGGCGGTAGAAAACATCCATCTCGCCTTAGCGCGGATAGCCAAAAATTTTTACCAGGACCCTTCTTCAAAAATGAAGCTCATCGGCATAACCGGCACCAGCGGGAAAACCACGACCGCGTTTGTGGTTTATGCCGCTCTTCGAAGTATGAATATCAATACAGGCCTCATAGGCACGATTGAGTACCGGCTAAATGACGAAATTGTGCCGGCCACCAATACTACCCCGGATATTTTGTATTTAAATAAAATTATGGCCCAAATGCTGGAAAGAGAAATCACCCATTTAGTGATGGAGGTCTCTTCCCATGCTTTAGAATTGGGAAGAGTCGCCGGCCTGGAATTTGAACTGGCCGCTTTTACCAACTTTTCGCAAGACCATCTGGACTTTCACAAAAATATGGAAGAATATTTGCAGGCCAAGCTAAAAATATTCGACCTTTTAAGTATTTCAAAAAAAGAGAAAATAACCGTCATTGTGAATAAGGATATGGCCGAATGGGGCATTGTTTTAGAGTACGCAAAAAAATTTTCAAAAGTCACTTTAAAAACCATTTCCACAAAAAATCCAGAAAGTTCTTATTATTCTCAGGTACAGGAAATGCTTCCTTCTCATTCCCACTTTAAACTCAATCGCTTTCCCGTCTTGATCAGCATGATGGGAATAACCAACATTTACAATTTTACTCTTGCGATAGCGATACTGTTAGAATTGGGCTTTGAAATAAGCCTTTTCAAGGACAATTTGAAAAACATCCATGTCGCGGGAAGAATGGAGAAAATCAAACTCAACACCCCCTATTCCGTCATTGTGGACTACGCGCACAAGCCGGACGCGCTGGAGAAACTCTTAAAAACCATTCGGGAAGTCGTGCACAATTCGGGCAAAGTAATTACGGTTTTTGGAGCGGGCGGTGATAGGGATAAAAGTAAGAGGCCCATTATGGGAAAAATCGCCGGCAATTTATCCGACTTTGTAGTTCTTACTTCCGACAATCCGCGCACGGAAGATCCCTTCGCGATATTAAACGAGATTGAAGCCGGGTTAAAAGAAACCGGTTTTACAAAATACGTGGTAGAAAAAAACCGTTCAAAAGCCATTTACTTAGCGCTTTCAAAAGCAGAGCCGGATGATGTGGTGGTAATTGCCGGAAAAGGGCATGAAGATTATCAGATCTTGGGAAAAACAAAAGTTCATTTCAGTGATAAAGAAGAAGTAGAAAAGTTTTTCGGATTGTAATTATGCTTTATAGGCGCGGTTAATTAACCGCGCCTATAAAGCATATCCTAATAATTCAAAAAGTCCCTGCCTGAAAATAAATAGCGCTTTATTTTCTTTGTGGACGTTTTTTGAAACTCTTCTGTACGAATGCGCCAGCCTCTGATTTTTTTATAATCCGGGAGCGAGCTGGAAACTTCTTTTACGTGTTTTGCTATTGTTTCTTCCACGAATTCAGTCGTTATCTTTATCGAATTCATATTTCCATGGGTATCAAAATACTCATAGTTCGGTACAATGTAGGCATAAATATTCTCGCCCTTACTGTGTTCGCTTTCCGGCACACCGATGATGAGAGATTCCAGGACAAATGGACTTTCGCTGATCTTTTCCTCTATTTCTTCCGGATAAACATTCTTGCCTCCAGGCGTAACAATAATATTCTTTTTTCTGCCGGTAATATAAAGATAGCCTTCAGAATCCATTTTTCCAATGTCGCCGGTATAAAGCCAGCCATCTTTATTCAGAATCTCTCTGGTAGCTGAATTGTTTTTATAATAACCCATCATCACATTCGCGCCTTTCACCAAAATCTCTCCTACGCCCTCTGAATCAGAGCAGTCAATCTTGACTTCCACACCGTCTATCGGTATGCCTACAGACTCATTCTTAATCTTTCGATCGAGCCGGTTTACAGCGACCACCGGCGAAGCTTCGGTCAGGCCGTAACCATTGATCAAAGTAATACCCAGGGTCTCAAAACCCTTCGCGACTTTGTAATTCAAAGGCGCCGCTCCGGAAACAACAAAGAGCAAGCTCGATAGGCCAGCTTTTTTTCGTAAAAAGCCAAAAGTGGTTTTTGCCGTCTGATTATTTGTAATTTTATTGAGCGCCGCTGTCAGATAATACAAACCCATAATAATTTGCTTGATCCCAATCGGAAGATTTTTTACCTGGCGCATAATACCATCATAGATTTTCTCAAAAATAAGAGGAACGCCTATCATAATCGTCACCTGGGTTTCCTGAATATTGGCCAGCATCCGGTTCGGCTTAAAGCTATCCGCGTAAGTAATTGTGGCGCCTACAAACAAACAGGTTAATTCCACGGAAAACTCAAAAGTATGATGCAGCGGCAATAAAGAAAGAATCGTATCCGTTTGGCCAATGGGTATTGCCTTCGCTAAATAATTAAACTGATGGGCAAAATTTTTATTGGATAACAAGACTCCTTTTGGATTGCCGGTTGTCCCCGAGGTGTAGATAAGCGAAGCAATGTCATTTTCCCTGACGACAGGAAATCTAACTCTGGAGAGGCATTTCATTCCTTCTTCTAATACTTCCGCCAAAGTTTTCACCTTTTTACCCAAACGCTTAAGTGGTTTATCCTCGTCAATCAAGATAAATTCATTAATTTGCTTCATCAGTTCCGGTTCATCGTAAATGTTATCATAAAGGCTTTTTGAAATAAAAATAACTTTTGCTTTACAATTCAGCATCAAAATTTTCACTTCCAGGTCAGTGAGTTTCGCGTCCAATGGCACCGCCCAAACTCCGCAATAAACAATCCCCAAATAAGTAATCATCCACTCTGGCCTATTTTCACAATAAATCGCCGCCATATCTCCTTTTTTTAGATGTTTCACTTTATCTAAATAAGCGGCAATGTACTTCGCGTTTTTTTGGTAATCATCAAAACTATATTTTTTATATTCGCCTGAATTGTCTTTTATCTGCCCCGCGGTTTTAGCGCCGAAAATACCCACATAATCTAGAAGCCCCTGTATAGTAGAAATACCCATGAAATCCTCCAATTGAAGCTTTTTTTAGGGCTTCATGATATAATAAATCAAAGACGATTGCAAGGAAAGATTTGTTTCTTCCGATAATAAGATTAGGATCACAAATGCTTTATAAAACATTATTTGTACTGTTTCTTTCATTATTTTTTGTCTCTTTGGCCGCTTTTCCAGAGGAGGAAGAAAATTCCTTCTTTTATTCTAATGTCATTCAAATCGCGGAAGAATCCATAGGCCTTAAAACCGTACCTTATATAAAAGGGATAAATCTAACAAGCGATTGCATCGGCTTTGTCAGATATGTATATTATCGAGCGGGCCTGGATCTGGTAAAAGCCTATGGCAATGGACGGGGCGGCGTCAGTTCTCTTTACGACGGACTGAAAAAATACGACTTTATCTATGACACCAGAGTGCCCAGGCCGGGAGACATTCTTTTTTTTGACAACACTTATGATATCAACAGAAATAAAATCTGGGATGATCCTTTAAGCCACATCGCTATAGTTTCTAAAATTGGCAGGCACAATACGATCTATTACGTTCATTTTGGCCAGAGTGGAGTGGAAGAAGGCAGAATAAACCTTTTCTATCCGAATACCCATGCCTTCAAACAAAAAGACGGTAGTCTTTACATTGTCAATTCATTTTTAAGGAGAGACCGGGGAGAAGGCTACAGCAAAAAAGAATACATTTCCGCCTCTTTTTACCGGGCTTTTGTCCATATAAAAATCAGAAAGAAGAAGTAGCAACTAAATTCTTTCTTTCTTAAATTTTTCGCACGCCTGATGCGCTAGATGAGTAGGAAGCGGGAGCTTATAATGTGTAATGAATTTTTTCGCTATTTCTAAGGCGCTTTCTGGAGAAACCCGGTAGCCTGTCGAAATAAAAATGGGTTTTACATTTTCTTTTGAACGAAACACATAGCCCACGACATTATTTTTCACCTTTAATTCACTTGCGGAAAATTTTCTATCCTCAGGCATCTGGTACTCGCCATAAAGGTGGGATTTGGCGCATCCGATGGTCGGCTTTCCCAGTATGATCCCCGCCATAGTCGCGATTCCCATCATTCTCTGGTGAGAAAGCCCCTGGCCGTCAAAAATCAAAAGGTCTGGATTCACCTTCAGTTTTTTGTAGGCGCTGATAAAAGGGGGGAATTCCCGATAAAAAAGAAGGCCTGGAATATAGGGGAAAGTAATTTTCATTTGAGAAAAAACCGTTTCTACCACTTTCATGGATTCAGCGTCTATCACGACAACAGCACAAAAACATTGCTCCTTGTCATAAGCCAGATCCACTCCCGCAATCAACTTAAGTTCCGAAAATTTATCGTTGAGAGTAATATGACGGGACAATTCTTTCTGAAGTTTAACTGCTTCTTCCACATCCCTGCTTTCCGAAATGCTAAGAACCCTCTCTAATAGCGTTTTCCTCATAATTTATTCCCACTTTACGGTTTTTTCTTGAATTTTTAATATTCACCTAATATAATAAAGTAAGAGTAAAAAAATTACTACTAAGTGCAGAGGATTTATGATTAAGAAAATTCTTTTAGTTTTTATGGCGGGTTTTGTTTTTCTTACCCTTTCCAATTGCAGTCTCCGCTTCAAAAACTCCTCAAATAAGAATCGTGATTTCCCTGATTTTATATTGGGCGATTTTAAATACATCTCTTCTGACAAACAGGGAAAGAGGGAATGGGAATTACGGGCAAGCGAAGCAAAGA
>JAGVOW010000085.1 GCA_020052515.1 Brevinematales bacterium
CAGGTTGCAATCAAAGTGATACTAAGCGTATCTATGAAGCTTTGTCCTCGCTATCATATCTACGCAAGTATCACTAATATTGATTGCAACCTGGTATTACATACTAACTTTTTTCATTTGATATTATTATAATCAGCTTCGTTTGTCATAGTATCGATGGCCTGGACCGTCTGCCCGTTTAATTCAAAAACAACCCATAGATTTCCTGCTCCTTGAGGCACATTGTAGGTGTATTGGTTTAAACCAATGTATAAAACAACCCTTGCGCCCGAATATGCAAGCATTGCTGAGTTGGTTGAGTTTTTATCCGTATAATCATGTACGGAAAACCGGTAAATTCCTCCGGAGTTTCGGGAAATCATGACTGTTTCCGGGCCGTATCCGCTATTACAATCCTTTTCCAGTTCAATATCAACGCTATTATTACTATATGACTTTTCTCCAAAATATACATGAAACCGGTTGGTATCAGTTCCTCCGCATGGCCCCGTGACATGCAAATCCAGGTCTAGTGGAATCTCGCCCCAGTTTAAGACTGCTCGGACCTGATTGTTTTCTAAATCCGGAGATAGAACGCCGTTCTGGTTTAAAATTTCCTTGCCGGCTTCACATTTTACCGGGAAATAAGCGATGATATATCCGGCTTTAATAACCTCAGCCGTATAATTTCCGGCATTCAAACCGCTAATATTATAAATTCCGTAAGATGTCGAAACGGCTGAAGCGCGGATGCTGCCCAGACTTGTTTCAGTGCCCAATCTTATGTTTATCTGGGCGTTACGGACGGCGCTTCCATTTACAGCGTCAAATATCTTGCCGCTAATGCTTCCGCTGTTTTCCGTTTTATTAATTAAACTCTGGTTTTCTAACGAACAGGAAATCAAATCAAAGAGCGTAAAAGCGGCAAATAAAACCAATCGTAAAAACTTCTTCATAAACATCTTCTCCTATATTTTTTCTCCAGCGAACAACTTAATCGTTTAAGATATTCGTTGTAATTTAGCTTCTCCAGCGTTAACTCCGCTTTGAATCAACCTTAATAAAGGTCAAAAACTTTATTTGAGATCGATGTCGGAACAAATTCGTAATTTGTCAGGTCTTCATATTCGTCCAAAAACGCTTCTTTATCTTCATCTAGGAGATTGGTAAAATAAATTCTGTCGGCATGGAGCATGGTAGCCTGTAAAAGCACGATCTGGCCGATATAATTGATTTTATTGCTTTCTAATGTGAAAGAGAATGGCCCATTGATCCATTCATCCGCGCCGGCGCTTCGAAGCCTTATTCCAATTCTTGCCAGGCCCTCGCATTTTTCCGGGACATCCAACAAGAAATAAGTTTTTTCTTTCTGCGCGATGATCGAAGCATCCGAAGCGTTCTTAAACATCAGCATAATGCCTTGAACATCCCGGTAATTCTCGACATTAATTGATCCAAATACCATAGTGCCTTTTGTTTTATACCTTCTTGCTTCTTCTTTTTTTATCTGCTTTAAAAAGAACGGTGATTCCAGACAGCCGGAAAACAATCCGGTAAAAACAAGAAAGAAAACGAGACATTTCGCGTTTATTATTTTGAATATCATAACCGCTCCTCTAAATTTACTTATTTATTTTAAAGGATTTTTTAACCATGGTCAAGCGCTCAGTTTTTCATTAAACAGCAGCGGTAACCCGCCGCTGTTGTTTTAACGATTTTTCATTGTTTAGGGGTAATTGATTGCAACTTGGTATTAAAAAGCCAGAGACATATCCAGAGTGCCGAATAGGCCGAACAGACTGCCTCCACCGCCTCCTATAGAGCCGCCAAATAGGCCCTTTAAAGTTACGCCATCTTTAGAGTATTGAATATAAGCAGCGTTAGGGCCGGCGCCATTAGCGTCGAAACTGAAATTTTGATCAAAATGAAAAAGCTGATAAGAGCTCGATGATGTATAACTGTTGCCGTTAACAGTACTGGTGCTTGTGAAATAATTGCCGGTCTGTCCTGCCTTTGTGACTTCACTGCTGGCCCAGAGCCTGATTTCCATACACAAACCCAATTCCCAATTTTCGTTAAATTGCGATTTACCGCTAAATCTCAAAAACGGATTTTGGTAGCCATGTTCGTCAAAGGCTTTGTATTCCGATTGAAGGCCGCTGCCAGTAATGTTTGTTGTGTGAGCGGCATTATCATAAACCCCATTGTTGAGAGCAATAATGTATCCAACTCCTAGATTCAAGGTTATCGAGGCAGCAGGCTTGATCGAAATGCCTGCCATAATTGGGATATCATTTGCAAAGGTAAGTTTGTCCTGATTGGTCGTAGAATTTTGAATTGTTTGATAGGCTACGTCATCGTGCCAATAGCCTACGTGGGCATAGTAGCCAAAACTTTCATTTACCAAAAAGCTGGCCCTGATCATTCCGCCGAACCCAAGCTCGGAAGCGGCCAGTTTGTTGGTTGTATTATAGCCGATCCCGGTAATTTTATTCTCCATATTCCCTTGCATCTGGACTTTTGGGAAAATTTCAATGCCAAGTTTTTCTAAGCTCAGATTTAAATGAATTCCACCAACCAGGCCGTAGACAAAAGAGTCAGCGGAATTTGTCTGGTGGTTGAAATTGTCATTGACAGCCGCTCCGCCTATGCCAAGCCAGCCGTTTATTCTATCCCAGGGGTATACATCTATCTTGATATTGTCGTTGATAGGAAGGCTGCCGTAGAAATCGAGCGCACCCAGATTGAAATTTGCGGAGCTGTCTTTGTTAACGTTGGTGGTGGCGGCATTACTTGCATCTACTTGATTTTGGCTTTCATCAAAATGCCACCATGAGCCTCCTGTACTGAAGTTGAGAGTGCCGATTTTGATGCCGGTAAGCCCAATATAGCCAGGAGAAGTTGCTATTAAAGAGCCTTTTTTAGGCGTATAAATATTAATATAAGAATTGGCCAGATTATAGAAAGCTGTCGCGCTGACAGTAGGGCCACTGGATGTGTCGCTATTGTAACCCAGCGGGTCTCTTAGTTTGTAAGTAATGCCAAAGGTCTCAAAATTTAAGTCAAAACCGCTTCCTTTTCTGCCGGTTGCCAGGTCATGGAGAGGGCCGATGTCCTGATACTCTGTCGCGACCACCTCACTTCCGCCTTTGTAGCGGACATAAAGACTTCCTGTGACTGAAAACGCTGTTCCGCAAAGGGTGAATAACACAACAATTGCTAGAAATTTCTTCATCTGGATCCTCCTGTAGTTAATTTAGCTGAATCGTTTAAGTTAATTATTATAATTTTTATTTTCCTGTTTGTCAAGGGCTTTGTTAAAAAAACGCGTAAAATTTCTCTGACTTTTCCAATCTTCCTTTATTTGACATATTTTTCCAAATAAATCACAATATCTCTACGTTATGTTGTTGTGGTAAAGGAGGGCTGAGATATGAGTAAATATGTTTGTGAAGTTTGTGGTTATGTTTATGATCCTGCGGCAGGGGATCCAGATGGCGGGATAAAACCTGGAACCGCGTTTGAGGATATTCCGGATAGCTGGGTTTGTCCGGTATGCGGTGCGTCAAAGGATCAGTTTAGGAAAGAATAAAGGGGATGTTTATGATAGAGAAAGAAATTTATAAGTGTAGTGAATGCGGTAATATTGTAGAAGTTCTTTTTGTGGGGGGCGGTGAGCTTGTGTGCTGTGGAAAGCCGATGATCCTTCAAAAGGAAAACACCGTAGATGCGTCGAAGGAAAAGCATGTTCCTGTGATAGAAAAAACGTCAAATGGTTACAAAGTAAAAATAGGTTCTGTAGAGCATCCGATGGAAGAAAAGCATTATATTATGTGGATTTCCTTGATTGCGGATGGGAAAGAGTATATCCAGCACCTCAAACCGGGGATGAAACCGGAAGCGGAATTCTGCGTTTTCGCAAAGCAAGTAACCGCGAGAGAATATTGCAATCTCCATGGTTTATGGAAAAGCAGTTTGTGAAGTAAAGGAGTTTTGGGAGAGTGTTCATGAAAAAATTTGCGCTGATAATATTTTTAGCATTTGGTTTAGTGCCTATTTATGCGGCGGTTATTAATTCGATTTCGGCTAATGTGGGCAATTATGCGATCACGGGGTATGATATCCAGAAAGAGAAGGAATTTCAGGCTATCGGTGGTGCTGGAAAAGGCGACGTCAATTCCGCTTTTAAAGAGCTGGTGATTAGTTATGGGCTGATTTATCTGGCCGACAAAAGTGACAAGCTGAAAATTCGCGAGCAGGAAGTGGATAGTTATATTGTTTCTTTTACTAATTTTACGAATGCGAACGACCCTGCGGCTCAGTTTCGTACAAAGTTGATCGGCGAGTATTCTCAGGAATACCGCTTAAGAATGAAGAAAGAACAGGTGATTCGTATGCTTTTGTTCTACGATCAGGACTTTAAAGCAAAAGTAAACCAGGAGATACCGGAGAAAGAAAAAAGGGCTTTTTATCAGAAGAATAGGCAGTCTCTTGTGGATACGCCGAAGGTAGACCTCATTGTAGTGGGGGTAGTCCAGCCGAAAAACATGAGTCTGGATGAGCTTTCCAGTTTTGAAGGCACATTGGCAAGTATCGCGGATCAATTAAAGGGAAGTGATGATATTAATTCTATTTTGAAAAAAAAGAGTCTGAATGTTGAGCCTTATTCTGGCAGAAGCGGTTTTAAGGATGTTTATGAGCTGATGAGGGCTGGCTATCCGGAAGAGGCAATGGGAATCGCTTTGAAAGATTCTATTCCTTCTTCAAAGGGTAATATAACTATAAAAAAAGGCTCAGCATTTTTTTATCCTCAGCCAATCCCGCTTCGGGCTTCCGGAAAACCAACTTACCTGATTATAAAAGTGATTGACCGGAAAAACGCTGTACCTATGACTTTTGAAAAAGCCAATTATCTTATTGAAAATCGGTTGAAAGAGGAAAAAATAATGGCTGAAGTTGAAAATTATGTCGCGGCAAAGATCAATAAAGGTGAGTTGACGGTTAATATCGTAGATAAAAATTATGAAGGAGCATTAAATGAACTTATTCGAAGGTAAGTTGTCGGCAAAAGGGTTAAGATTGGCCGTGGTTTTGAGTAAGTTTAATTCTTTTATTGGAACAAAGCTTCTGGATGGAGCTATGGATGCTTTTGCTCAGTTGGGCGGTAACCCGGAAGAGACTGATGTTTTTAAGGTTCCTGGCAGCTACGAAATAGCAGGTGTGGCCAAGAGACTTATGGAATCAAAGAAATATAGCGCTATAGTTTGTCTGGGTGTTATTATACGAGGCCAGACACCTCACTTTGAGTATGTGGCCTCGAATTCCGCAAAGGCCATTATTGAACTTTCCGCGCAGGGCAAAATTCCAGTGGTTTACGGGATTATTACGGTGGATGATTTAGAACAGGCTATTGACCGTGCGGGGGCAAAAAGCGGCAATAAAGGTTATGACGCTGTTATGACGGCAGTGGAAATGGTCAATCTTTACTCTCAAATCAAAGGTTAAGCAGGGAAAATGTCTGCCGAGATAAAAAATTCCAGGGAATGGGGAAGAGAGCTGGCTTTTTTCTCCCTGTATGTTTATGATATGGGTAATAGTTCCCTGGAAGAGCTTTCCTGCCTGGATTGGTATCAGGAAATGGCGGCTTTTTGCAATGAGGAAGGCGTTCTTTCTTCTGTTCCCTCTCACCTCCAAAAAGACACTTCTGCTTTCTTAAAATTGCTTCTGAATGGCACTGTTTCTAATCTGCAAAAAATCGACGAAGTTATTCGAAATCATCTTGTAAAATGGGACTTTGAAAGGCTGCATTGGGTAGACAAGGCGATTTTGAGAGTTTCTATTTACTCTATGATTTATCTTCTTGATATGCCAGCGGAAGTCATTATCGCTGAGGCAAATCAATTGGCAGAAAACTACTCAATGGAAAAAGCCTCGAACTATATTAATGGCATTCTCCATCGTGTGAAACAGGAATACAGAAAAAACATTCTTGTCAAAGATCAGGGTAAAAAAATAAAAATCAAATTAAAAAAAGCGGAATAATGGCGGTTTTATGGAAGAATTTCAGAAACTGTATGGGATTATTCAGACTTTAAGGGGCGAAAATGGCTGTCCCTGGGATAAAGAACAGACAGTTCGTTCGATCAAGCAGGATATTATAGAAGAAGCCCATGAATTAGTAGAAGCGATAGAAAAAAATGACAATGCAGATCTAGAAGAAGAAGTAGGTGATTTGTTTTTTTTGGCGTTGTTTACTGCCTATATTGCCGAAGAAGAAAAAAGAATGACTGTGAAAGGCGCAATAAATGGGGTTGCGGAGAAATTGATCCGTAGGCACCCTCATGTCTTCGGCGGCTCGGATGAAAAAAATGTCGATCAGATACTGGTAAATTGGGAAGCAATAAAAAACGCGGAGAAAAAAAATCAAAGCAGGACAACTCCCTTTGATGGAATTCCAAAAAGCCTTCCTGAAATCCAGAGGTTTTTTAAAATTCTGGAAAAAATCAAAAGGGCTAAAGGAAAAATAGAAAAAGTTCAGAAAGAGAAGCTGAAATCTTCTTTTGAGGCCTTTTTAGAACAAAAAGAAAGCATGGAATCTTATTCTTTCATTAAAGACCTTTTTTATTATAGCTTTAACGCTGGAATTGACCTCTCATCTTTTGTCCGAAAAATTTCTTTAGAAGCAATAGAAAAGCATCTGGCTAAAAATGTTTAGAAACATAGTTGTCAAATAAAGTTTGATAAATTAAAAATGTAGCCGCAAGCTTCAGCTTGCGTTTAATTTACACGGTCTAAAGCCCGCGGCTACATTAACGAGAACTTGGCGGGAGGGGAAAGGATAGCTTTTAAAAATTAAAGTAAATGGGCAAATTTATCGATAGTATAATAGGGAAAGTTTTCCCAAATAAATTCCAAGGAGGGAATTTATGATTGTTAATGGATTTAACCCAGGCGTTACTATGCCGGAACAGAAGTTTACTAATCTTGAAAAGGAAAAATTGGCTCAGGAAATCAGCAGGGAAAAAGAGTCCTTGAGAAGTGAAGAGTCAAAAAAAGAAAAAGTGCACGAAGATAGCTCTAAGTTTGCGATGAATGACTATCACTTGAAAGAGCTATTGTTTCTCATGACTTCCAGAGGAAACTCTGAAACAATCGAGAAATTGGCACAGCTTCTCAAAAAAGAAAGAGAAATGATTTCCAGAATAAAATAATTCAGCCAGCCGATCTCGATTCATTTCAGTGTGCCAGTAGCTAATCTAAATAGCCTATCAAATATATTTGACTTTTTATTAAGCTATGAGCATATTAAATCATGAGGTTTTTATGCGATTGATCAAAGATGATGTTTCTATTGTCCTGGCTGGAGAAGCGGGGCAGGGGATTCAATCTATTGAAAGTATTCTCACCAAAATTTTAAAAAAAGACGGGTTGTGTTTATTTTCTACGTCAGAATTTATGTCGCGTATTAGAGGCGGTGTGAACTCTACGGAAATCAGAGTTTCTTCCAGTAGAGTCGCGGCTTATATTGACCGTATTGACATCCTGGTGGCGCTTCATCCGGAAAGCCTAATTCATTTGCAAAAGAGAATTTCTAAAGAGACTTTGATTCTGGGGGAAAAAGAGAAGATTTCTGCTGAAAATCTCATAGATGTGCCTTTATCCAGAATAGCTTTAGACCTGGGTAATATTATTTATTCTAATTCGGTTGCGGTGGGAATGATAGCCGGGTTCTTTAATGCTGACCTGGCTATTCTTGGCTATTTTATCTCGCAAAATTTTAAAAACAAATCAGAGGAAATTCAGAATAAGAATGTGCAGGCGGGCCGGAAGGGCTATGAGTTAGGTAGGAATTTGGCAGTAAATCGGGTTCGGATAGATATTACCAGAAATAAGGACGTCAGTAAGGAAATGGTTTTAAACGGCTCTGAAGCAGTTGCCTTAGGTGCATTGGCGGGCGGTTGCGACTATACCTGCGCCTATCCGATGTCACCTTCTACAGGAGTGCTGACGGCGATGGCAGAATACTCCAAGAGTTTTGACGTTATTGTCGAGCAGGTGGAAGACGAAGTGGGTGTTGTGAATATGGCTTTGGGGGCATGGTATGCCGGAGCCAGGGCTTTAGTCACGACTTCCGGCGGCGGGTTTGACCTGATGGCAGAAGGGTTGAGCCTTTGCGGTATGATAGAAAGCCCGCTTGTAATTCATTTGTCCCAGCGGCCTGGGCCTGCTACGGGCTTGCCAACACGCACGGAACAGGGAGATTTAAACCTGGCTCTTTACGCAGGCCATGGGGATTTTACCCGCTTGATTTATGCTCCCGGAACACTGGAAGAGGCTTTTTATTTGACTCAAAAGGCTTTTGAAATTTCGGATAAATACCAGGCGCCCGTGTTTGTTTTGACAGACCAATTCTTTGTAGATTCTTATTACAGTGTCCCAAAATTCGATTTTGATTCCATTCAAATAAAAAAGGCTTTTGTAAAAACAGGGAAAGACTATAAGCGATATGCTTTGATTCAGGATTCGCTTTCTCCTCGGGGCATTCCTGGATTTGGGGAAGGCCTGGTAGGCGTAGATAGCGATGAGCATGATGAGGAAGGACATATCACAGAAGACCTTGAATTAAGAGTTCGTATGGTAGATAAAAGACTTTCCAAATATCAGCTTTTAGAAAAAGAGATAATTCCCCCTAAGTTTGAAGGAAATCCTGATTTTAATACTCTGGTAATCAGTTGGGGATCAACTTATTATACTATTAAGGAAGCGCTAGATAACGTCAGTAAAAAGAATCTGGCTTTTCTGCATTTCTCGCAAATTTTTCCATTGCCCAAAAATTTATCAGAAACTTTGAAAAAAGCAAAAAAATTGATTGTGATAGAAGGTAATTCCTCGGGGCAATTCGCGCAATTATTGAAACTTCACACTGGTAGAGAGGCGGACCAGAAAATTTTGAAATACAATGGCATGCCATTCTCTGTAGAAGAAATCGAGAAAGAACTAGAAGGATAGGTTAGGCCAATGGAAAAAGAGAGTTTTAATCTGGAAGTAAAAGACATTGCATGGTGCCCTGGATGCGGCAATTTTTCTATTCGTAAAACTTTGATTTATGCTTTAGATGAGCTTTCGCTTTCTCCAAAGAATACGGTTATTGTGTCGGGCATCGGGCAGGCAGCTAAGATGCCGCAATATTTAAAGGCCAATTTCTACAACGGTCTCCATGGCAGAGGGCTTCCTCCTGCTACGGCAATAAAAGCCTGCAATCCTGATCTGACGGTCATTGCGGAAGGCGGAGACGGTGATATGTACGGCGAAGGGGGGAATCATCTCCTCCATGCGATACGTCGGAACCCGGATATTACTCTCATTGTCCATAATAATAGGGTTTATGGTTTGACAAAAGGGCAGGCTTCTCCTACTTCGGAACTGGGGATGAAAACGCCTGTGCAGGTTTTTGGAGTTTTTGAGGAACCTTTGAACCCGATTGCGCTGGCGATATCTTTGAACGCTTCTTTTGTTGCCCGGGCTTTTGCCGGTGATATGGAGCAAACCAAAGAAATTTTTAAAAAGGCTATTTTGCATAAAGGGTTTTCTCTCATAGATGTTTTTCAACCCTGTGTTTCCTTTAACAAAATTAATACGTTTGCATGGTTTAAGGAACATACCTATTATCTGGATGAGAAGCACAATCCTTATGATAGAACAGAGGCTTTTCGGCGGTCTATTGAGGAAGAAAAATTGCCGCTGGGGATTTTTTATAGGACGGATAAAAAGCTTTCTTTTGAAGAGAATCTTTATGTTTACGCTCAAGAAAAAACGCCGCTCTATCAGAGAAAGAGAAATTTGAAAGAAGTAGAGAATTTTGTTATAAAGACATTTTTAGAATAATTTTTAAGGACGAGTACCACTATGAATCGATTTTTATTGGTGATTTTGTTTCTGTTTTTTGCTTTAGGGGCTTTCGCCATGGGGCAAAAGGCAGTGGTGAATCTGGATGAGTATCTTCTGTCGAACACAAAAAGCGGCTACACAAATGTAATGGTTGAAGATATGGTGTTTTCCTGGAAGCTTCAGGGGCAGGACATTTTTGTTAAGATCTTTGCGCCTTTAGAGGGCTGGCTTGCAATTGGGTTTGATCCGGCAGAAAAGATGAAAGGGGCGGACTATATAATAGGCATAATCAGCAATGGCGCACCCATGATTAATGAACACTATGGCGATAATCCTTATGGGCACAAAAGCATTGTGTTGCTGGGAGGAAAGGACCTTACCGGAAATAAGGAAGGGTTAGAGAATAAAGATGGCACAATGATAGGTTTCTCTATTCCGCAGGATCCTCAGGATAATTTCCATAAAAAATTATTGCCAGGCAGTACTCACAAAGTGATTCTAGCCTATGGAGCGGACAAAAACATGAAAGCCCGCCATGCGAAGAGATATATTATAGAGATTAAACTTTAAAAAGCTTCAATAAACTAGCTGCAAAATATTTATGGGCCGTCTCAAATAGCGACTTGTCATTCTGAACGCAATGAATAATCTTTTGAGGTTGCCCCTTTAAAATTAAGAATAACTATAATTTCTTCAAAAATTCTAATCTCTCTAATAGAGGCGGATGTGAATAATGCAAAAATGCATAAAGCGGATGGGGAAAGAGATTCGAAAGATTATCTTTTGAGAGCTTTTTAAGCGCATTTTGAAGACTTGTTGTTTCACCCATTAGATGAGCTGCGAAAAGGTCCGCTTCGGCCTCATTCTTCCGCGAAAAAATCGCCGCGAGGGGCGAAAAAACAAAAGAAACAAGTCCCAGAATAAATCCCAGAAGGATAACCTGAGCAAAAAAACCATTGTTTGGAATGGAAAAAATTTGGATTAGCCAATTTGATGTCAGGATAGAAAAAGAGGTATAAAAAACTATCAGAGAAATTACTTCAGTGGCAACGATCGTTTTAAGAACATGCCGCTTTTTCCAATGCCCGGCCTCATGCGCCAGAACAGAAAGAATTTCGGAGTGATCCAGTTTTTCCAGAAGCGTGTCGTAAAAAACAATGCGCTTTACTTTTCCAATGCCTGTAAAATAAGCGTTCGTATGTTTGCTTCTTTTGGAAGCGTCAATTATAAAAACACGGCTGACGCTTAAACCGATTTTTGAGAAAAGCTCTTTTATTTTTTGCTCCAGTTCCTTGTCTTCAATGGGCGTGAATTTATTAAAAAGAGGTTCTATTACGTAAGGAGAAATGAACATCATAAAAAGGCTGAAGAGGAAGAAAAAGGACCAGAGCAGAAGCCACCAAAAACTTGGGCTTGCCTGAATAATCCAGAGCCCGGCACCGATCAGCAATCCTATGAGTACAGTTTGAATAATAAAAGATTTTAAAAAGTCACTCCACCATAATTTGGGAGTCATCGTGTTAAATCCGAATTTGTTTTCTATTTTAAAAGTTTGATATAAGTCAAAAGGAATGTGGATAATTGCTTCAATCAGGGTTAACATCAAGAAGAATAAAATACCAGAGAAGACAAATCCAATCTGGAGCTTTTCTATCCATAAACTATATAATCCCAAAAGCCCGCTGAAAATAAAAACAGGGAAAATGATATCGTCAAAAACCCTGGAAAAGAATCCCGCTTTCGTTTTTTCAGCCGTGTAGCTCTGAGTTTGAGACAGGGTTTTCTTGTCCAGAAATCCTTTAAAGCCAGCAGGGATTTTCTGCCCTTTCTTTTTCATATAATTTAAATTGAGAAAGTCCAGAATGTAGGAAAACAAGCGCTCTATAATGAAAATAATAAGAAAAATAAACAGCATATTCAATTCCTTAATGTTTTTGTGCTATTATTTTAAGAATTTATTTCAAAAAATACAAGTTCATTGTAGTTGATAGCAATTTTTACAACCTTTGATGACAACCCGGGTTACTCCTTCTTTCTGTGCATAAGACGCAAATACAAAATCGTTCTTTTCCATTTTTCTTTTGCATGATGGGCAAAATCGCTCTTTCGGGCCTATTCCCTTCCGGCAAATCGTACAGCCGTAAATTTCCAACATTTTTCTGTGATCGGGGTATTCGATCATTTTAGAAACCATCTTATTTTCTTCCAGACTGCTGTAACAAAGCGGGCAATAAATCAATTTAGCGGTTGTTTTTTTTATTGGAATGGGGCGGGATTTTTCGGGTTTCTGGAAAAAGCGAAAGAAAAAATATATAATCAGGATGATTAACAATAAAATAGATCCGATTAAAATTGAGCCCATAATTTGTACCCCTGAAAAAACCTTTATTAATTTATCATAAGATAAGAAAGAGTGCAATAAATTGTTCCGAAGCAAAAAATTTTGAAAAAACTATTGACAAAAAAAGTAAAATGGTTTATTATATATCATAGTAAACATATAGGATATAGGTAATATGCGGAAAATTAGAGTGGAAGGAGTTTTTTATGGGTATAGCGAATAATATAACAGAATTGGTCGGCAAAACGCCGCTGGTGCGGTTATCGAAAATAGGGAAGGATTTACCGGCGGAAATATTGCTCAAGCTTGAGTTTTTCAATCCGCTTTCGAGTGTTAAGGACAGAATTGGCCTTGCTATGATAGAAGATGCTGAAAAGAAAGGGTTAATTAATAAAGATACTGTAATTGTGGAGCCGACCAGCGGCAATACAGGTATTGCGCTGGCTTTTGTGGCCGCGTCTAGAGGGTACAAGCTTGTTTTGACTATGCCGGAAACTTTCAGCATCGAGCGTCGGAAGCTTTTGAAAATATTTGGCGCGCAATTGGTTTTGACTGAAGGGTCAAAAGGCATGAAAGGGGCAATAGAAAAGGCAGAAGAAATCGCGCGGGAAACACCGAATTCTTTTATTCCTCAGCAGTTTGATAATCCGGTAAACCCGGAAATTCATCGTAAAACTACCGCTGAAGAAATCTGGAATGACACAAAAGGAAAAGTGGATATGTTTGTAGGGGGTATCGGTACGGGAGGCTCTTTTACCGGGATCAGTGAAGTGTTAAAATCCCGCAATCCGAATTTTAAATCTATTGCGGTGGAACCATTTGATTCGGCGGTTTTGTCGGGAGGAAAGCCTGGGCCGCATAAGATTCAAGGCATTGGAGCTGGTTTTATTCCTGTGGTGCTCAATACAAAGATAATTGACGAGATTATCCCGGTTAAACATGAGGATGCGGGAACTGTTGCCAGAAATTTGGCGAAAGAAGAAGGTATTCTGGTTGGAATATCTTCAGGGGCTAATGTCTGGGCGGCGATGCAGGTGGCAAGCCGTCCGGAAAACAAAGGAAAGACGATAGTTACTATCGCGGCTGATTCAGGTGAGAGGTATTTAAGCACCTGGTTGTTTGAGGAATAAAATAGAAAGGAGGACTACCATGTCAGATTTTAGCTGGGAAAAAGCAGGGTTTGAGACCCTCGCGCTTCATGCGGGACAAACGATTGATGAGACCGCTTCAAGAGGCGTTCCTGTTTACAGGACAAGCTCTTATGTATTCAAGAATTCGGAACATGCGGCCAATCTTTTTGCCTTGAAAGAATTAGGAAATATTTATACAAGGCTGATGAATCCTACCCATGATGTGCTGGAAAAAAGAGTTGCGGCGCTAGAGGGCGGGGCGGGGGCCCTTGCTGTGGCTTCCGGTACGGCGGCGATATATTATTCAATTATCAATATTGCCAGCGCGGGAGATGAGATTGTTGCTGCAAACAATCTTTACGGCGGTACTTTTACGATGTTTCACGATATTTTGCCGCAGTTTAATATCAAAGTGAATTTTGTGGATGTGAAAGACCCAAGTAATTTTGAAAAAGCGATTAATGATAAAACAAAGGCGGTATTTATTGAAACGATCGGTAATCCGGCTCTGGATGTGGCTGATATTGAGGCGATCGCAAAAGTAGCGCATCAGCACCATCTGCCTCTTATTGTTGATTCGACATTTACCCCGCCTTATTTGCTTAAGCCCATTGACTTTGGTGCGGACATTGTTGTGCATTCGCTCACAAAATGGATCGGAGGGCATGGAACGGCGATCGGCGGCATTGTTGTGGATTCGGGAAAATTTGACTGGAAGAACCCTAAATTTAAGCTTTTTAACGAGCCGGAAGCAAGTTACCATGGACTGCGCTACGCCCATGACCTTGGGCCATTGTCTCCATTGGCATTTATTCTTAGAATGAGGACAGTGCCTCTCCGAAATCTGGGCGCGGCTATTTCTCCGGACAATGCGTGGATGTTCCTTCAGGGGCTGGAAACCCTTTCGCTCAGGATGGAAAGGCATTCACAAAATGCTCTTGAGACAGCAAATTTTTTAAAAACTCACCCAAAGGTAGCCTGGGTCCGTTATCCTGGCCTCCCGGACGATCCAACCTACAAGATTGCTTCAAAATATTTGAAGAAGGGTTTTGGCGGCATGGTTGTCTTTGGAGTGAAAGGCGGAAAGAAAGAGGGCCAAAAATTCATTGAAAGCCTGAAGCTTTTTTCCCATCTTGCGAATGTCGGCGATGCCAAAAGCCTTGCGATACACCCAGCGACCACAACACATTCTCAACTGACGGATGAGGACCAGCTATCGGGTGGAATTACAGCTGAACTGGTACGTCTTTCCATTGGTATTGAAAGCATTGACGATATCAAAGCGGACATTGAACAGGCTTTGTCAAAGATTTGAACACATGATCCGTTTTAAACTATCTCCTCTACTCTGGAGGGGTTGGGGGAAGGTAAAACAGAAGATTGTATTAAAAAATTTTGCATCAATTGCTCCATCATTTGATTGGCCAGGGTAAAATTTTCCTTCTTTGAGAGCATCATTTTCGAGGTCTGAATGCCTGGCCTTTCTACTAATTCATCAGAGCAATTGTCTATCAATGCCTGGATGCTTTCCGGGGTAGATTCCAGGTGAAACTGAAGGCCTATAACTGTGTCTTTGTATGCGAATGCTTGATTTTCACAGAGTTCGCTCTTCGCGATGCGTACAGCTCCCTCTGGAATGGAAAAGGTGTCTCCATGCCATTGGAAAACCGTGAAATTTTCCGGAAATTTTTCCAGGAAAGGATGAATGTTTGTCCTCTCGGCTTTAAACCAACCGATTTCTTTGCTTTTGTTTCTAGTGATTTTGGCACCCATCACATCAGCGATCAATTGTGCGCCCAGGCAGATTCCCAAAACTTTTTTTCCGGCAAAGATTGCTTTTTCAATGAATTTTTTCTCTTCCTTTAGAAAGAAAAACTTTTTTTCTTCGTAGATGTTCATTGGCCCGCCTAAAACAATCAAAATTTCAAAAGATTCCATTAAAGGAAGATTTGTGTTTTCATAGAAAAGGCTTTTGCTAATAGATGCGCCCTCTTTTTTTGCCCACAATCCAATGGTGCCTTCGTTTTCAAAGGGAACGTGCTGAAAAATATGAAACCGCATAGAAACTCCTTGTCAATTTTCCCGCAAAATCGCAGAGTTACAAGGCATAATTGCAATAAATGTGCCAGAAAATCTTCTATATGAAATTTTGTTATTTATTTTAGGGTATTTTAAAATGATAGTATAATAAACCTATAAAATATAATAAAGGCGACAATAATTATTGTCGCCTAAGAAAGATGGTAATGTCAAAAGTTTTATGAAAAGAGGCGTGCCTCAAGGGAGGAGACCCTATGATAGAGTACATTACTTCTGGAGAGTCGCATGGCAGGGCTATGATGATAACGGTAAAAGGCATTCCTTCCAATCTGAAGATAGACCAGGAAGCCATTCAGTGGGAACTTTACCGGAGGCAGCAGGGATATGGGCGCGGCCGAAGAATGAAGATTGAGTCGGACAAAGCGGAAATCTTTTCCGGCGTGCTCAAAGGACGGACAACAGGAGCGCCTATTACTCTGGTAATATGGAATACGGATTGGGAAAACTGGAAAAACAAAGAAAGTGAGCCTGTGCTAAAACCCAGGCCGGGCCATGCCGATTTGATAGGGGCTTATAAGTATGGCTTAAAAGAAGATATACGGATGGTTTTAGAGCGTTCCAGTGCCAGGGAAACAGCGGCACGGGTAGCAGGCGGAGCTCTGACGAAGATTTTTCTGAAAGAGTTCGGGATAGAAATTTTTTCGCATGTAGTCAATTGGGGCGGAATAGAAGTAGAAAACAGTTTTTCTTCTCTGGAAGAAATGAAAAAAGCCGTGGAAAAGTCGGGCCTAAGATGCGCTTGCGGTAAAGATACCGAATTGAAGATCATGGCTTTAATAGACAAAATAAAAGAGGAAGGAAATACTATTGGGGGGACAATTGAGGTAATAATTTCTCCCATTCCCCCTTTTCTGGGAAGTTATCAAACTTTTGAGGAAAAACTGGATGCCTGCATTGCTAAAACAGTTCTTAGTATTCAAGCGGTTAAAGGAATTGAATTCGGCCTGGGTTTTGATTTTTCTAAAACATTTGGGAAAGAAGCGCATGATGAAATATTTTTTGACCAGACGGCGGGCAAATATTACCGGAAGACAAACCGTGCCGGCGGCATAGAAGGCGGTATGTCAAACGGAAACTCAATCGTTTTTCGCGCGGTGATGAAGCCTATCCCTACATTAATGAGTCCTCTTTCTACTGTTAATATTACAACTAAAGAGAAAGGATCGGCTGTGAAAGAGCGCTCGGATGTTGCCGCGGTAGCCGCCTGCGGGGTAGTTATAGAAAACGCTGTGGCTTTTGATATAGCGAATGCGTTATTAAAACGCTATGGCGGGGACAATATGGATTTAATATGGAAAAATTTTGAAAATGATCCAGCTCTAAAAGAATTTAAATGGAAAAATTGAATTGATTTATTTAAGAAAATTATAGTGGGGCTGTCCCAAAAGGCGCAGTTTTGTCATTCTGAGCACTTCGACTAACGCTCAGTACAGGCTCCGCGAAGAATCTATAATTCCTTTAGAATCAATAAGATTCTTTATTTCATTCAGAATGACGAATCGCTATAAATACCCTTTTGGGACAGTCCCGTTTTCTTTAAAAAATCGCTTAATTTAGGTTTATGTGAAATATTGATTTTTTTGCATATTTCTTCCGATTTATATAAAATATTTGAAGATTTCTATTGGGGAAAAAAATGGCTAAGTTGTACGATTCTCTTCCGGATAGCTTTTTGAAGAAAGTTTTAAAAGATGAGAACCCTGAAATAGTTGAAAGTGTGCTGATGGTAAAAAGCCAGTTTGAAAAAGAGCAGGATAAGGATAAGAAGGCTGTTTATAGAGACCGTCTGGCTTCAGCCTTTTGGAATTTGTATAATGAAATTGGTATGAAGCTCTCTGAAAATACTTCTAAAGAGAAGCGGCTTCTTTTGAGGTTTGGCCTTTTAGATTTAAAATACCTTTCGACTGAGGAGCAGCAGCTTGTTTTGTCCCAGAATTTTGAAGAGAAGGATACAGAAGAAACGATCTTTTATTTAGACGAATGGTTGATCGCTGTCTCGAAAGGCAAAATAAAGCCAAGCGTAACAGATGAATCTTCTCCCCGTAAAACAAATCAAAAAAATGATTCTGCCCAGCAGGCTAAATATGAAAGGATAGCAGGTCTTTTGGAGGCCGAAAAAGCAAGTTATGCGAATGCGGCCGAGAAAAAACGGATACTTGAAGATGCAATGGGGTCGTTGGTCAGCCTGATCAACTCGCATCAGATTGACCCAATATTAGGCCAGCCCGAGTCTTATAGTGATGATCAATTGAGAAAGCTGGATGAGCTATCTGAAACTGCGAGAGATCTCAAAAAAGTAGATAAAGAAATGAGCACGATACGCCGTTCTCACTATGAGAAATATGAAGAACTCAGGACACTGGAAAATGAAGCGGCTGATAACCAAACGCAGACTAGTTACGTCGTTGATGCAAGGACAATGGCCAGCGAAATCGCTTCTATCCGGCAGATGACAAAGATGTGCGTCGGAAGGCAGGGGAATCATTTCCCTGTTCTTTTCAGCGGGTTTTTGCCTAAAGAGACACTGGAATACAATTTCAAAGCGAAGGCTTCCAATCGGCTGAAAGAAATAGAGAATTTAGATCCATCTATTTTTCAAAGAACATTCAGGCAGAATACTCTTAGGATTTTGCCCTATGTGATTTTAACACCCGGCTACGGCAATTTTGGCGTCTGCTGGGAACCTTATGACAAGTACAATAAAGCTACCAGTAAAGGAAGAATAGCTGTCCCTATTTTTTGCCGTAATCCGAAGTTTGCAGTGACAGTAGGGATAGGAGACTTCCGGTGGCAGGTCGCAAAAGAGATGGCGGGCTATCACTGGATGGATGAGGGCCTTACGGGTAGATATTATGAATATGTCAGCAGCCATAGGATCAAAGGTGATATTAAGACATTATTTATCAATGATTATATTCTCTGGATTACAAAGGAAGCTGAAGGCATTCAAAAATTAGATTCGCAGGATATCCGCTATATTTTCTGGCGGTTTATTCCATTTCCGGATAAGATAAAAGAGGAACTCAGCAACCGCGGTTATTATTACAATGATTTGTATAAAAAAGAAATGAGTTTTCGTATGTCACAGGGTAAGACGTAGGGAAATGTTTTTAAATGAGTTAAAAAAGGTGCCAATAGGCGATTTTCAGTCGCTGACAAAAAGACAGGCTCCTCTTTTGCAGAAGTTAGGTATTTTCAGCGTTTTTGACTTGCTGGATTATTTCCCCTTCCGTTATGAAGACCGTTCGCGCTCAGTTTCTATTCAGAACAGCATTCTTTATGAAAAACCGGTGACGGTTATCGCGCAGGTGATTGAGCATGGCTTTATCTTTTTTGGCGGAAAACGGCATCCCAAGATTTTGATTCAGGATGAGAATACTCGTGCCTATCTGGTTGGATTTAACCGGGATTATTTAAGAACAGCGCTGAAGATCGGCAAAAAATATTGGATTTACGCCCAATTTATTTATAAATACAATGAAATACAGGCCAGTTCTTTTGATTTTGAGGAATACCATGATGAGGAAAAGGCAAAAAACTTTGGATTTATCCTGCCTATCTACCAGCGCACAGAAAGCCTTTATTTGAAAGAACTGAGAAATATTTTTCGTAAGGCGCTGGAATTTTATCTTCCGGAAATAGATGATGAACTTCCAGAATATCTTTTAAAAGCCCACCATTTAATATCCAAGCAATCGGCGCTCAAAAACATTCATTTTCCAGAAGATGAAATTTTGTTAAAAAAAGCCAAGCTGCGATTAGCTTTCGAGGAATTTTTTGCTATACAATTGGCTGTCGCGCTGAAAAAACAGATGATGCAAAAAAAAACAAGAGAAGTAAAATATTCTAAAATGGAAAAGTTAGAGTCTTTTATCAAGAACCTTCCCTATCAATTGACAGGCGGCCAGGAAAAGTCGCTTTCAGAAATTATCCAGAATATGAATTCACCTCAACCTATGCATCGTCTTCTGCAGGGCGATGTCGGCTGCGGGAAGACAACTGTGGCTTTGGCTACAATGATCTACGCGGCGGAAAACGGTTTTCAAAGTGCCTTGATGGCGCCTACGGAAGTATTGGCTATTCAGCACTTTTTGACAATACAAAAGCAGGTTCTTCCCTTAGGATTGACAACAGCCTTTTTGTCCAGCAGTTTGGCGGCAGAGGAGAAAGAAAGGCTTTATAAAGAAATCAGGGAAGGAGCTTATGCGTTGATTGTTGGTACTCATGCCCTGATTCAAGAAGGATTAGCGTTTAAAAATTTATGTCTGATCATCTTTGATGAGCAGCATCGTTTTGGAGTAGAGCAGAGAATCGCGCTTTCTAAAAAAGGTAAAAACCCGGATATATTGGTTATGACAGCTACTCCCATTCCCAGGACACTGACCATGACTCTTTATGGAGACCTGGATGTTTCCATTATCAATGAATTGCCCGCGGGGAGAAAAAATATTCTCACGAAATGGTTTACAAAGAAAGATTTTTCGGGCCTTCTGCGTTTTGTTTCCCGGGAAATTCAAAAAGGCAGGCAGGCTTATTTTATTTATCCATTGATTGAAGAATCGGAAAAAATAGACGTTAAAAACGCGGTGAAAATGTATGAGCTTTTGGTAAAGTATTTTGATCAATGCCGCGTAGGGCTTCTGCATGGAAGGCTTTCCGCAGAAGAGAAAAGGGAAACTCTGGGAAAATTTACCAATGGAAGTTTGCAGATTCTGGTTTCCACCACGGTAGTGGAAGTAGGCATTGATGTCGCCAATGCGACGGTTATGGTGATTGAGGGTGCGGAGCGCTTCGGCCTTTCTCAGCTGCATCAATTGAGAGGAAGGGTAGGGAGGGGAGAGTTTCAATCTTACTGCGCGCTGGTAACGGATGACAATGTTTCACCCGAAACAAAAGTCCGTATGGAAACTATGGTAAAGTATAATGATGGGTTTCAGATTGCCGAAGAAGATTTAAAATTAAGAGGGCCAGGTGAAATTTTGGGGATAAAGCAATCCGGAATGCCGGAACTGAAGATTGTAGATTATATGAGGGACGAGAAACTTTTGCTGGTAACAAAACAAGACGCGGCCAATATTTTAGAGGCAGATCCAGGCCTGGAAAAGGAAGTTCACCAATCGCTTAAGAATGGTATTATCAGTTATTTACCTACCGATTATCTCTATTCGGGGTAAACTCACCCCGCCCTTCGTAGGCTGTCAATTATGTAGCCGCGGGCTTTAGCCCGCGTAAATTAAGCGCAAGCTAAAGCTTGCGGCTACATAATTGAGTTTTACAAAAAAATATTTCAACTTTTCATAAAGTTTAAATTCAGACGAGTCGATATATTGAGTACAGATTTTCTGGTCGAAATTTCAGTAATCTGAGGAGGCTTTAAACCTAATAGAATTTTCGGAGGATTCCGAAAAGCCTTTAGTCTTTAAAGGAGAATATTTCTGCAAGGATGCGGAAATAATATATATCAAGGAGGATGTATATGGTTATCAATCACAACATCAGTTCCATCTTTTCTCTTCGTCAGTTGACGATTAACAATCGGGATGCTGACAAAAACATCGAAAAGCTCTCGTCTGGGTTGCGTATTAACAAAGCCGGCGATGACGCTTCTGGTCTTGCTGTTTCCGAGAAAATGCGTTCTCAGGTTGGCGGTTTAAGGCGAGCTGAAAGAAACGCGCAAGACGCGATTTCTTTTACTCAGACTGCGGAAGGCTATCTGGAAGAAAGTCACACTATCTTGCAAAGAATTAGAGAGTTGGCTGTTCAAGCTTCCAATGGTATTTATTCCACCGAAGACAGAATGCAGATCCAGGTGGAAGTTTCTCAGCTGGTGGATGAAGTTGACAGGATTGCTTCTCATGCGCAGTTTAATGGCCTCAATATGTTGACTGGCCGTTTTGCTCGTGACCTGCAGGGTGGTACTCCTACCGCTAGTATGTGGTATCACATTGGTCCCAATATGGATCAGAGAATGAGAAGTTACATCAACACGATGACTTCAATGGCATTGGGCATCAGGGATCTTTCCAGCCGGGATATCTTAAGTATTAGTACCCCGGAAAAATCCAACATGGCTATTGGAATTGTTGACAAGGCTCTGGAAAAAGTTTCCAAACAGCGTGCGGATTTAGGCGCTTATCAGAACCGTTTGGAAAAAGTTTCTGTTGGGCTGATGGTTGGGTATGAAAATCTTCAGGCAGCTGAGTCTAGAATTAGAGATACCGATATGGCAGAACAGATGTCGGAGTTTGTAAAGAGTCAGATTTTGACACAGGCTGCTACTGCGATGCTGGCTCAGGCAAACCAAAAACCCCAACTTGTGCTCCAGCTTTTAAGGTAAAGTGATATTGAAAGTGTTAGAGCAAAGGGGCTTTTTCAAGTTGGGATAGGCAGTTTAAAAAGGTTATAAAACAGGTTATCCCGACGATAGTCGGGATAACCGTATTTGTATTTATGGTTATAGGTAAATGTGGTTTGTTGCCCTCAAATTAGGGACCCCGCAGTCACAAGGATGTGTTACGGGATAGCACAAAACAAGGAGGGTAACTGTATGGTAGTAAACCACAATATTAGTTCTGTTTTTGCAAACAGACAGTTGAGAGTCAGAGACTTTGAATTGAACAGCAACATCGAAAAGCTTTCATCGGGTCTCCGTATCAATAAAGCCGGCGATGACGCTTCTGGTCTCGCTGTTTCCGAAAAGATGCGCTCTCAGATCTCAGGATTGCATCAGGCAATGCGTAATACAGAAGACGCAACCTCTTTTCTCCAGACTACGGAAGGCTATCTGGAAGAAACAACTTCAATTCTGCAGAGAATGAGAGAGCTTTCTGTCCAGGCGGGCAATGGCGTCTACAGCGATCAAGATAGAACCTTGATCAATGTGGAAATGTCACAGTTGATCAGCGAAGTGGACAGAATCGCGAAACATGCGCAGTTCAATGGAATGAATATTTTGACCGGAAGATTTGAAACGCCGGAAAAGACAGCTGCTTCTACCGCAAGCGGAGCATCCAATCAATCTGCTGGCCTTTGGTTCCACATTGGGCCAAATATGGACCAAAGAGTACAGGTTTATGTTGGCAACATGGATGCTACAGCTCTTGGTCTTACTACGGTAGAAGGTAATAAGCAAGTCAGCGCAAGTACCATGGATGCTGCAAACAGGGCAATTGGAGTTATTGACAAAGCGTTAGAAAGAGTAGTGAAACAGAGAACTGATCTGGGTTCTTATCAGAACCGCTTTGAAAAGCTTTACAAAGGCCTTTATGTTGCGTTTGAAAATACCCAAGCTGCGGAGTCGAGAATTAGAGATACCGATATGGCTCAACAGATGAGCGACTTTATTAAGAATCAGATTCTTGCTCAGTCCAATACCTCTATGTTAGCTCAGGCAAATTTAAAGCCTCAGCTAGTGCTGAGGCTTCTTGGTTAGGGATAGGCAAATATCCTCTAACTCTTTAGGTAAAACAAGCAAGTAGTAAAAAGACTGTCTGGGGTCCCTAAAATTTTTAAATAATTGTTTTGTACAAATTGATTATCGACCTTATTGGAGTTGGGTTTAGTGTTTTGGAAGTTTTTTTAAAAAAAGGGAGTGTATTTCGGATGTGTTGATAAACATACCCGAAATACACTCCCTTTTTATTTTGTATAAGAATAGGAACTTAAATCGCTGATTCGCCTCTTTCTTTTGTCCTTACGCGGACGGCGTCCAGAACGGGGATGATAAATATTTTGCCATCCCCAATTTGCCCGGTATAGGCTGTGGCGACGATAACGTCCACTACTTTGTCGACCATTTCGTCTTTTACTACCATTTCTATTTTTATTTTTGGAATGAATTTAATATCGTATTCTCGCCCACGGAAAATTTCCTTTCGGCCTTTCTGTCTTCCATGCCCTTCCACTTCCGAAACAGTCACACCGTTGTATCCCAACTCTTCCAATTTATCAATCAATTTGTCGCGTTTTTCCGGCCGGATAATAGCTTCTATTTTTTTCACAGTTTCCTCCTTTATTTTGACTCTATCTGCTCGCCATGGAGAGCAGAATCCAATCCATCCTCTTCATCGGACAGATCTACCCTGAGTTTTACTCTCAAAACCTTCTCAATAAACAATAAAATCAAAAGAGTTCCTGCAATAGAAAGAACATAACCTATGCCCGCTCCTATGATTTGTATAAAAAATTGTAATGAGGACCCAAAAAAAAGTCCAGCATGTCCGCCTATCGCGGGGTTGGCGAAAAGGCCTGTAAATAAAATACCGAGTGTTCCTCCAACTCCATGGATGCCGAAAGCGTCTAAAGAATCATCGTATTTAAAAGCCATTTTAATAAACGCTACAAATACATAGGAAGTCAATGCGGCCAGGATGCCGATTAAGATAGCAAAGCGAACATCAACATAACCGGAAGCCGGGGTGATAGTAGCTAAACCAGCGACGAGGCCGCTGACACCGCCCACTATGCTTGGCTTTTTGTTCCTGATCCATTCTATGACAATCCATGTAATGGCGCCAAAAACAGCAGCGGTGTTGGTAACCATAAAAGCGCTTCCCGCCTGTCCGTTCGAGGCAATAGCGCTTCCTGCATTAAAGCCGAACCAGCCAAACCAGAGAAGCCCTGTCCCAATGAAAGTGAGGGCTATATTGTTTGGTAAAATAGATTCTTTTGGGTAGCCTTTTCGTTTTCCAAGGTATAATGCGGCAACTAAAGCCGATATACCTGAAGAAATATGAACGACTAATCCTCCGGCAAAGTCCAGTACACCTAAATCCGGCCTCCCAAATAGAGTGCCAATCTTAGACAGCCACCCTCCTCCCCAGACCCAATGGGCCAAAGGAGCGTACACAAATAGAGACCAAAGTATGACAAACAAGCACCAGGCCGAAAACCGCATTCTTTCTACTACCGCGCCGGAAATGAGTGCGACAGTGATGATGGCAAACATCATTTGAAATGCTGAGAAAACATACTCTGGAATAGTTTGGCCCGGATAAATAGAATTATTTCCTATGTTGTTGAAAAACACTTTTTCAAGAGATCCAATAATTCCTTTTATATCGCCGCCGAATGCAAGGGTGTACTGTATTACTACCCAAAGTGCGCTGACAATTACCGCTGAGCTGAAGCTGTAATAAAACGTTGAAAGCACATTTTTATGCCGGACCATTCCGCCATAAAACAGCGCAAGCCCCGGAACGGTCATTAATAACACCAGAGCGCTGGCCATTAATAGCCATGCCGTATCTCCAGCATTGACCGGAGCGGCCGTCGTGGCAATCTGGGCAATCGGAACAGGAGAGGGTTTTTCCTCTGCATAAAAATTAGACACGACTAGAAAGGCTGTCAAAAGTACAAATATTAAGCTAATTCTTTTTATCATGAATACCTCCAAGTAAAATAGATTATATTTTATAAACAGAATTTTTTTAATTGACAATTTTTATACCAGAGTAAAAAAATTTTGGACTGATTGCAAGCTTATAGGCGCGGTTAATTAACCGCGCCTATAAGCTTTGCGGTCTTATTAATTCTAACAAGCAGAAAAAAAACATTCAATTAAAAAAAAGCTGCCTAATAGTTAATCATAGGGTAAAAACAGCTTAAATTATAGACACAGTATTTAACTTTTCACATAAATTTCCAACAAACAATTGTCTAAAATACCACAGTATGTTATATTTTATAGTTGCTAAATCAGTATCTGGGGTTTGAGATGTTCCCTGCTGACAGAAAAGAATTTGTGAAATTATCCGGAAGTATCTTCTGGATTGCAGCTCCTATGGTCATCCAGTTTCTTTCGGAGTATATTCTGACGTCAACTGATATGGCCTTTATCGGGCATTATCGTCTCGAAGGGCTTGCCGCTATTAACAATGTGATCCAGCCCTTTTTCTTCTTGCTGTCTCTATTTTTTGCCCTGTCTCAGGGCGCTACAATTTTGATTTCTCAGTCCATCGGGGCTGGAAATAAAGAGCAAGCGAAGAAACATGCCCAGGCATTCTTTTTTTTCAATCAAATTTTGTCTCTGCTTTATTTTTTATTCTGGTTTTTTCTGGGTGAAAATGTTCTGGTTTTGATTGGGGCAAGGGGAGAAATATTAGGCCTGGGCAGTGTTTTTATTAGAAATCTTTCTTTTATATTTTTATTTATGGGGTGGGGGATTAGTGCTGGAGCTGTTTTTCAGGCTATCGGCAAGACTTTTCCCATTATGGCGGCAGCGCTTATTAAAACAGGCTTGAATATATTTCTGGCGTGGGCATTGATTTTTGGAAATCTGGGCTTTCCGCAGTGGGGCGTCGGCGGATCAGCCATAGCATCCGTCATAAGCGAAGCGGTCAGTAGTATTATTCTGACCATTTTGGTTTTCAGGCAGAAAGAATTGGCTTTATCCTGGAAAGGTGTTTTTAGGCCTGTTTATCAATTTTATATTAAAATTGTAAAAATTAGCCTGCCCATTGGTGCGGAATCATTGCTATGGGGAATAGGGCCGGTAATTATCATTGCATTTCTTAATCAGGTCAATCCAATTGCTTCCGGCCATTATGGGATTATCAACGTCCTGATTGTACTTTCAGTTTATATTTATATGGGTATCAGTATCGCTGCCCTTACACTGGTGGGGCAGGCAACTGGCGCTAAGAAGCACCGGGAAGCCATTGCCGCTGGCAATCTCTGTCTGTTTTACTCGCTTTTTGTTTGTCTTTTGATTGGGGCCATTTTCTTGTCTTTTCCGAAGGCCGTGTTGTCTCTTTTTACGAAAGATCCTAAAACATTAGAGTATCTGGCTTCATTGATGCTATTGTTAGTGTTTGTGACTTTTCCGAAGGCGGTTAATATTGTAGCCGGCAATTCTATTCGCGGTACAGGGGATACAAAATGGATGTTTTATACTCAAATTTTTGGCACGCTTTTCACTCTTGTTTCAGCCTGGTTTTTTATTGTCCAGTTTAAGTGGGGACTCCGGGGTGTTTTGTTTTTAGTCTTATTGGATGAGGTAATACGGGGCGGTGTAAACTATATGCGATTCCTTTTCGGGCCGCAGTTCTGGTTGAAAAAGCGCCAGCTGGATGTTAGTTGAACAAAGTCCCTTCCTGTCCTGCCATCATCTGGACCGCTTTTTTCCACACCAATTCTTGTTCGCGGGTTAGGGCGGGGCGTTTCTGGTCTAATGAAAAATTGCAGAAATCAAGGTAAAGTTTGAGTTCAGCGAGAAGCTCCTGGTATTTTTGAATTTGGAATTTTTGCAGCCAATCCGGTATTTTCCCGGCAAATTTTAAAAGCTTCTTATAATGAATAGCGCAGAACCCGGAAGAAGACAAAATCGCCGTTTTAAACTCTTTGTTTTTCCAGTATTCTTTTATCAAAGCAAAATAGTTGTTTTCCATTTCGCGGATGAATTCGCATGCTCCGCACTTCACTTTACCGGATGGCTTGAAAAATTTTAACTTTTTATTGGTTAGTTCTGAAAGCCAGCTTTTCAGCAGATAGTGGTGAGCGCGAGTAACACCTAAGCCCTGATTGTAGCTTAAAAATTGATAGGAATGAAGGTTGCAGAAGCCGTTATCACGCACAAAATTTTCATGGAAACTAATTTCTGAAACCCTTTCGGAAAGCAGGCTGTCAAAGTAACCCAGATTTGCTTTTTTAACCAGAAAACAGATGGGGCATTCCTTTTCCCGAAACGCTTCCAGTGCCTTAAAATAATGCAGGTGTTTTTCATCCATTTTGATTCCTTTGGGACTATAATAGCTATTATAATTTTTCACCGTTAAAAAGTCAAATTGAGCCGTGAAAAGGAGATCAGTCCAGGTGTTTGAGCTTTCCTGCGATCTTTTCAATAAAAACGTGGATTAAATCAGGATCAAACTGAATACCGGAATATCGTTTCAGTTCTTCAAGAGCTTCCTGTTTATTAATTGCCTGTTTATAAGGACGGCTATGCGTCATCACGTCATAAGAGTCCGCGATGGACAGTATGCGGGCTAAAAGCGAAATATTATTACCTTTTAGACCCTGAGGATATCCAGTACCATCCCACTTTTCGTGGTGAGAGAGTATGGATTGGGCAATAACAGACAGCGCGGCATGGGATTGCGCGATCCGAAATCCGGTATCTGTGTGTTTGCGCATAACTTCCCATTCTTTTTGGGTTAAAGGCCCCGCTTTCATAAGTATTTCATCAGGAACAGCAATCTTTCCTATATCATGAAGTGTAGCAAGAAGGACCAATTCATCAAGATCGCTCTCAGATAAACCCAGCACATGTCCAAATTCCATCACTATAATTTGCAGGCGTTTTGTGTGCTCCTCTGTTTCTGAACTTCGTTCCCATAATGTACGCTCCAGAGACGCAATAAAAGAACTGTGGCGGCTTTTTTCAAGCATTAGTTTATTCCTGTACATTTTGTTTTCAGCATCTTTAAGAACCACAGAAAAATCTTGTTCTTTTTTCTCTTTAGTCTCAAAACCAAGTGCGATGTCCGGCTTTATAGAATTTTCCGGGGCTTCATTGCATAATTTACGGATGCGCTTTACGACCTCGATTGCGGCTATTTTTTTCGTGCGGGGCATAATGATGACAAACTCATCACCGCCTATTCTTGCAATAACATCCTCAGAACGGCAGGCTTTTTTTAGTATTTCGGCAATTTTATTTAAAAGATTGTCCCCTTCATGATGGCCAAAAATATCATTGGCCAGTTTTAAATTATTTACATCTCCCATAATCAGGCTGATCGGCAATTGCCTTTCAGTATCAAGCTTCACTAATTCTTCTTCAAAATAAGACCGATTGTAAAGGCCGGTCAATTTGTCATGAAAACTGATATATCTGATTTTGTCTTCCGCGCGCTGTCTCTCGGTTATTTGAGTTTTAAGCTCCCTTACTTTTCCTTGCAGTTCCAAAGCATGCTTTGTCAAAAGTATTTCTTTCTCTTTGTAATAATTGATCTTTCGTTTCAGTTTTTCGGGAGACACCTTGAGGATGGCAAGAATTTCAGCATAGGCAGATGAAAGCTCCTCGGTTTCTTCATCAGAAATGATATTACTTTCTTTTATGGCTTTGTGCGCTGATGCTGCCCCGATAGAACCCGCAAGCAGTTTTTCTGCTTGACTGTAGATTTCCTCAAGTTCAATCACGGAAATCATTTTTTTTCTATTCAGTTTCATTGTGCTCATGATTTTATCGCTCAAAGCCGTTGCTTTTTCAGAAGAAAAATAACGGCTGAACAGAATTTTCATCAGTTTTTTTTTATTTTTTATGTCAATATGATATTTTTTTGAAAAGGGCCCAGCGATTGATTTTCGGGTGGTAAGCGCATCAACAAATTCGTCCGCTAATGCTTGTTCTTCTTTACTGCTTCTAAAATAAAGTGATCCAAGAACGTAAAATCCGATATTAATAAATAGTGACCAGAGAACCGTATGAACAAGGGAATCTCCGATCATTGTGCCGAAAAGATGCTCAGGCCGCAGAAAACTGATCCCAAAAGGGCCTTGATCAAGCAAAGAGCTTGACCTGGATATGCTGTGGATAAAAGAAGGCAAAAGCAAAGTATAAAACCACACCAGGAACCCGGAACCTAATCCCATCAGCGCGCCTATTTTATTCCCGCGACGCCAAAACATACCGCCTATCGCTACAGGAGCAAATTGCAGGGCTGCGGCAAAGGAAATCATGCCTATATTAACGAGCATATAGGAACCGCCGACCAACAACTCAAACCAGTAGCAAATCATGATGAACACGGCTACAGATATCCAACGGATTTTTAATAAATGTTTGCGGAGGAATCCCAGCCATTTTATCCAATCAATCAATGGGAGTATAAAGTGGTTTGTTATCATAGTACCCATAGTCATAGATGATATCATAATCATACTTGTAGCGGCTGATACTCCTCCAATGAATACCAGAAGCACCAGCCAGGGTTTTCCATAGTGAAGCGGCAGCATGAGCACGAACCTGTCCGCGTCAAATATCGAATAACCCTTCAGTAATCCCGCCAGGGCAATTGGGACAACAAAAAGATTTATCAGCAGCATAAATAAAGGAAAAAGCCATACGCTTGTCCGAAGATGATTTTCATCAGAGTTTTCAACAACAGTCAGATGAAACTGGTGCGGCAGGAATAGAATCGCGGACATTGACAACAGCATGTAAGTATTCCAGAGAACCATTGGGTTAAAACCCGATCCATTATTATTCATTAAAGAACTCAATTTACTGACTGAAAATTGTTTAAATATATCACCAAATCCTTTAAACATAAAATAAGTGACAAAAATTCCAACACAAAGAAAAGCGACCAATTTTACCACAGATTCGACTGCGACTGCCGCAATGATACCTTGATGACGTTCCGCAGGGGCCAACCTGCGAATCCCGAAAATAATGGTGAAAATTATCATCAGCCCCACAATAAAATAATCGGTGGTGCGAGACACCGCATGCGCTGAGACTCCAGCGGTTATAATATCAAAAGTTGAAAAGATAGCTTTAAACTGCAGCGCGATGTAAGGCATAATGCAAAAAAAAGCCAGAATAGTAGCTATAGTGGCAATGGCAAGGGATTTATTATAGCGGGCTGAAATAAAATCAGCTATACTTGTGATACGATACAGGGTTTTAATGCGGACCATCTTCCGAAGTACTGTCCACCATAAAATAAAGACCAGAGTCGGGCCTAAATAGATAGTCAGGAATAATAACCATGAGGTCGCTACTTTTCCGACACTCCCATAATAGGTCCAGGCCGTGCAGTACACCGCGAGCGATAATGTGTAAATGTATGGATTATTACTCAGGTATTTGCCAAAAGACACTTTTTTTTCTGCTAACAACGCGACACCGAATAATAATGCCATATAAGAAATAAAGATGGCGATAACTGCGATGGGATTAATCATGGTTTACTTCCCGTCATTTTTATCGGCAAGAGCTTCCGGGGTTTCGGGTATAGTGGATTTTCTTGTCAGGAGAATCAGAAAGAGTATTATAACTGCCCATACAAAAAACAGATAAGTAAATGCGCCTCCAGGCTTGTCCGTAAAAACAGTCATGAACGGCCAGTTGAGTAATACAAGGACTGCAAAAAAGAATAGAAGTCGGAATTCCATTGCATGGATCAGGTTTATACTTTTAAACATAAGAACCTTCCCTCTGATTAATAATGACCAAACCGACTAATAGGAATATTTAAAATTTCCACAGCCAGATATTGTACTTAGCGGAAGAAAATACCGCAAAAAATCGCTACGTTTTCCGAGTTATATAGTTTCCTAAACTGAGCGGTTCTTCGAATCAGCGCAAAATTGCGCTCATAGCTAATAATACATTTTGCCTTTTTTGGTTTTTATATTTATAATATTTGTCTTTAACTATTTAAGTCGATGAAACTCACCCCGCCCTTCGGCAGGTTGTCGCTAAATTGAAAAATGTAGCCGCAAGCTTTAGTTTGCGTTTGATTTACGCGGGCTAAAGCCCGCGGTTACATCAGGATTATTGAAAACAGCTAATTTAGCGACAACCTGCCGGGCACCCCTCTCTTTTGCGA
>JAGVOW010000011.1 GCA_020052515.1 Brevinematales bacterium
CCCCCTCTCCAGGCTTGGAGAGGGGGCCGGGGGGTGAGGCGCAATTAACGCCTCAACAAAACAACAGCGACAATTAAAATCGCTAACGCCCATCGGTAATAAGAAAAAATATTCGTAGAGTTCTTCTGCAAAAACCGCAGAAGAAATTTTATGCAGAAATAGCCGCTCACCGCGGCGGCAATAAAACCGATAATAAATAAAACAATTTCTGTTTTAGCGACAGCTCCGTTATAAACATTCTTCGCAATTTCAATTACACTTTTTAATCCTGCCCCCGCTATAATCGGTGCTGAAAGCAAAAATGAAAAACGCGCCGCTGTTTCACGCTTGAGTCCAAGCGCTAATCCCGCTGTTATAGTACTGCCGGATCTTGAAACACCGGGAAAAATTGCCAAAGCTTGCGCTAATCCGATTAAAACAGCATCTTTAAAAGACACCCCTTCCATCTCACGTGTGTGCTTTGCTAGCCGCTCCGCTAGAAATAATGCGGCACCTAACAACGCAATAATAACAGCCATTGCAATCATCGAGGATGAATGAATAGATTTCGCATGAAATAAATCTTCTATTTTGCTTTCAAAAAGAAACCCGGCAAAAGCACCTGGGATAGAACCGATTACCAGAAACCAGGCCATACGGCGGCCATTATCCCGGCCAATTTTACGTTCCCAGACACTGAGAAAACCCGCGCGGATGAGTCTTACCCAATCTGAGGCAAAAAAGACTAAAAGAGCCGCAAGCGTTCCCAGATGTAGAGAAACATCGAAGGTCAGACTTGTTAACGCTGGATTTTTCCAGTTGAAAACCCATGGAATAATAACGAGATGCGCCGAACTGGAAATCGGGATAAATTCGGTCAAACCCTGGACTAATCCCAGTACAATCGCTTGAATCAAGGCCATTTTTACCTCCAAATTTATGGAGATTATTATAAAGCTTATCGTAAATTTTGTAAAAGAATCAAATAAAATCTATTAATTCCCCTACCTTTATGTAACCGCAGGCTTTAGCCTGCGTAAGTCAATCGCAAGCTGAAGCTTGCGGCTACATAAACTTTCTTTTTTTTGACTCCGCTATTATTCTGTTATAAAATATATGTTCTTGAGTTCAGAGGAGCTGCCTATATGATAAATAGTGCAAAATCTTTACCGGCTTTTAGGTTTGTATTATTAGCGTGGTTTGTTCTTGCCTTCAGTCCGGGATATACTTTAGAAATGTTTCAGAACAATACAAATATTACCAATCACCCGGTGGAATTTCACCTGAGGAATTCTGCCTATGCTTACAATGGCGAAAATGGTACCGATTGGGAAGAAACCCGCTACACCATTACTTATTTTGAAAATCTGCTTCAGCCGACCATTGTTTTTCATTTTAACCCTTCAGTCAAGTTTTCTGCCGGTGCCGGCATATTGATCCCATTCAATCAGGAAGAAAAAATAATAGATTATTACCCCTATGTGCAAAGCCAGATCAAATTTGCCCCCTTTACCTTGAATCTGGGAAGCCTCGATCCTGAGCACAATTTTCCAGCTCCCATTATGGACCCACTTATAAAACTGACTCCGCAAATACGGGTTTTAACAAAAAGCCAGGTCCCAATTGATTATGAAAATTTTCCAAAGGGTATTTTCAGCCACGGCAATTATGAATACGGTGTTCAGCTAAAAAGCAAGGGGCTTCTGAATGCTGATGAAGGCGAGCTTTATATGAACTGGCAGCTTCCCGACACAGTCAATCACCGGGAACGCTTTGACGTAGGGTTGATTTACTCTATTGATTGTTTTCTGCCTTTCTATGGCGGTTTTCATTATTGGCACAATGGCGGGCATGAAAATTCCCATCCGGTGGGAATCACTGAAAATTATACGGCCGCCGCCGGCCTTCGAAACACCAATTTCAGTGCGCTTTATCTGGCGTCCTATTTTTTGCCAGACAGAGACTCTCATCCAGAGCTTAATACATTTGGACAGGCTTTGTACGGCGAATGGAATTTTAATCTCTTCAGTCTGGATTTCCAGCTCCAGGGATTTATTTCTTCTCAGTTTATCGCGCCGAATCAGCAGTTTATTTCTATAGAAGGCGACCCGTTTTACCGGGTTCCGCTTTACTTAGGATTGAATATTTATAAAGATTGGCAGATTGGCCCGGAAACAATAGTTCGGATTGGCTTTATAAATGGAACGTTTCTACCCTATGGAACATTCTATAATCTGCTGAAAATCCGTTATGATCAGATGATCAAAATCGATATGGATTACCGTTTTGTTTTGTAACTACTCTGCCCCCCGCCCCCTTCTCCAGGCTTGGAGAAGGGGGCGGGGGGAGAATTTTAAAGATTTTGAAAGGGGTATTGTAATTTATGAAATTATTGAACTGGACAAAAGCAATTGATAAGTACCGTAAGATTGAAGGCTTGCTTGCCTTTATCATATTGGTTTTAATGGCTCTCATTCCCCTGCTGGATCTTCTGATCCGCAAGATTTTCCAGAATGGGATTGAAAGCGCTAATAATTATACAGTGCATCTGGTGCTTTTAATCACTTTTGTGGGCGGCATGATCACAACCCGTGAAAATCAGCATATTTCGGTTGCTGCTTTTACTCACTTTATGAAAGAGCCCTGGCTGTCCAGAGTGAAAACTATTACTATTATGATTGGTTCCGCTCTTACAATGGCTTTTTCCTGGAGTGCTTTGGCGCTGGTAGTCAATGGCTTTGGTGCTGAAATGAAAGTCGGCTTTATTCCAGTACAATGGGTTGCGGCAATCATGCCGATTGGTTATGGGCTCATGGCCATTCGACTCATCACTTCCGCCAAACTGGAAAAAACATATAAATGGGTAGCTTCGATTGGCTTATTAATTGGAACTGTTCTGGCAATTCCTTCTATCCTGGACCTCATCACCGCTCTTTTTGGCCAGCTTCCACCGGTTTTAGAAAATCTGCAAGTGAATTGGGCACATTACGCCGGCGGCTTTGTTGTACCGGGTATCATTATCTTAGTGGCGAGCGCCCTTTTTGGAACGCCGCTTTATACTGTTCTGGGCGGAGTGGCTTATTTGCTCTTTACTAAATCCGGCGGCTCGCTCGCGGTCATACCCAGCGAAGCCTATACGCTCTTAATATCCAGCTCTATACCGACTATCCCGCTTTTTACCCTGGTAGGTTTTGTTCTGGCGCAAAGCAAAGCAGGAGAAAGGCTGATTCGCGTTTTTAAAGCCCTTTTCGGGTGGCTACCCGGCGGCATGGTAATCGCGGCGGTCATTGTATCCGCTTTTTTTACAACATTTACGGGAGCGTCCGGTGTAACGATACTCGCGCTGGGCGGCGTGCTTTTTTATGTCTTATCCAAGAGCGGACAATACAAAGAAAGCTTTTCGATTGGTTTATTAACAGCATGCGGAAGCATCGGCCTTTTCTTCCCGCCCAGTCTGCCGATTATTCTTTACGGCTCAATGGCACGCATCAGCATTTTTGATCTATTTGTCGGCGGATTACTGCCCGGCATATTGATGGTAGCCGTTATGGCGATTTCCGGTATATTCAGCTCGATGAAAAACCACCTGAAGCCCATTCCTTTCAGCTTAAGAGAGACTCTGAGCAGTCTAAAAGGCGCTTTCTGGGAACTGCTTCTGCCGGTTATTATCGTAGGGTTTTATTTTACAGGGACCACATCACTTCTGGAAACCGCTGCTATCGCGGTGATTTATATTATTCTTGTGGAAGTGTTCATAAATAAAGATATTAAAATCAGGAACTTACCGGAAGTCGCACAGAAAGCGGTGCTGATCATCGGCGGCGTTCTGGTCATTATCAGCTTGGCCAGAGGGCTTTCTTACTTTATTGTGGACGCTCAATTGCCCACTCAACTCTCCGCCTGGGTTGGAGAACATATCCATTCCAAGATTGTCTTTTTGTTGATTTTGAATCTTGCCTTGATATTGGTGGGAATGTTCATGGATATTTACTCTGCGATTCTGGTGGTAGTACCGCTGATTATTCCTCTAGGACAACTGTTCGGCATCAATCCGGTGCATCTGGGCATTATTTTCATCGCCAATATGGAACATGGCTTTATCACTCCGCCCATTGGCTTGAACCTGTTTCTATCGAGTTACTGCTTTAATCAGCCCTATTTGAAAGTGTGCCGTGACGTGGCTTTGTTCTTTTTTATCCAGCTTGTGATCCTGGGCATTATTACTTATGTGCCATGGCTCTCGACCGTGCTTTTGAATTATATTAAGCTGGGGTAATAATTACTCGCTTTGAGTGAAAATGATAGTGTGAAGCTTTGTCAATTCATCAATACTGTACTTCAAGCCTTCTCTACCAAGGCCGGACTTTTTGTTTCCGCCGAAAGGAAAATGCCCCACGCCATGCCCTGGCGCGGCGTTGATCGTTACACTGCCATCCTGCAGTTCCTTTGAAATCTTGATAGCCAGATTAATGTTTTGTGTAAACACACAACTGTCCAGGCCATATTCCGAAGAATTTGAAAGTGAAACCGCCTCTTCATGGTTCCGAACACTCATAATCGGCATAATAGGGCCAAAAATTTCTTCTCTTGCGACTTCCATTTCCAGAGTGACATTATCCAGCACTGTCGCTTCATAAAATAACCCTTTATGTTTCCCTCCGGCAAGGAGAGTAGCGCCCTTTTTTAAAGCATCCTCTATTAAAGCGTCCATTTTTTGAACTGCTTTTTCATTAATGACAGTGCCCATTTGTGTTTTTTCGTCCATAGGATCACCGACAACATATTTTTTTACTTCTTCTACTACTTTTTCTACAAACAGCTCTTTCACATTATCCTGAACCAGCACGCGGCTTACCGCATCGCACCTCTGGCCGGAATTACGGAATGTCCCTCTGCAAATCTGAACTACCGCGTTGTTTAGATCAGCATCTTCCAAAATAATAGCCGAAGCCTTTCCGCCCAATTCCAGATGCAGTTTCTTAATGCCAGCTTGATTCGCTATATATTCCCCGATCTTTGTCGAACCGGTAAAACTGATAGCCTGTATGTCCTGGCTTTGTATGATAATATCGCCCAGCGCGCTTCCGCCGCCGGTAATGATATTCACAGCGCCTGTCGGCATTCCCGCTTTTTCCAGAATGCGGATAAAAAGAATCAAGCTGATCGGTGTATTACTTGCGGGCTTCGCAATGACCGAATTGCCAGCTAATACTGCGGGAATAATTTTTGACGCGGCAATAAAAAGGGGGTAGTTAAAGGGAGAGATTGCCGCTACTACTCCCAGGGGTTTTCGAAGCACAATGGCAAACTTATTACGGGTATCTTCCACCCATTCTCCCGGAAGGTATTCCCCATACAAAACACGTGTTTCTTCCATTGTCAAGCGAAGCCTTTCAGCGGTAGCTTTCACTTCGCTCCTGGCCAGGCTTATGGGCTTTCCACTTTCTTTTGTGATCGTTTCCGCTAAAAAATCTTGATTTTTGAGCACCAGCTCTCTTGCCTTTTCCATCACTTCCAATCTCTCTATAGGAGAAAAACCATCCAGATTCAAGCTTTTCTTAGCCGCCTGAATTGCGTTTTTCACATCGGCCGCATCGCAGTCAGGAACAAGCGCGATCACTTCTCCGGTGGCAGGATTTTTGACCTCAAAGGTTTTCCCGCTGGCCAGGCATTTCCAGCAACCGTCAATTAAAATCTGATACTGAAACTGCCCTTCTGAATTTCTAACCATAATCTCAGAAAAAATATTTTCCATAATTACCCCCTGTTTTTCATGCCACCCTAAAATTATTCATTTCATTGCCAACCCCGCGTTATTTGCAATTTTTTGAGCAAGTTTATAAAAATCATCGTAACAAGCTTTTACTGCGTATACATGCGCGCCAATAGCGCCATCAGCCGGTTGTAAATAGAACATTGGCTTCCGGGCTTCCATGGCTAATGGCATAAGACTTTTATAATGTTTTAGAAGAGCAAGATTATAAATATCTTTATTTATATTATTTTCGCTATCATCTAATACATATTCTCTGTATATTTGCGGAATTCGATCCATCCATCTCAAATAGGCTTTTACCGGCCTGGTATCACGAACACTATGCTGGAGAATCACATAACCGGCTGCTTTTATTTCCCCTTTTGGTATTGACAAATCTTTTGGCGCTTTTGTAAGCAGATCAGGCCAGATTGAGCGCCATTCTTTCAATGTTGGGCCCAGATTTTTAAGGCCCTGCAATGAAAATAAATCAGGTGATAGCGGTATAATAACCTGATCGGAGGCAATTAATGCAGAACGATTTATGGAACCAAGATTGGGCCCCACATCTACCAGCGCAATATCATATTTATCAGAAGCCGCTTGTACAATAATTCTGTGAAATGCCGTCATAATTCGGAACGCGGCTTCATCTTTATTTTGACATCGCGGCCACGAATCAGACAGCTTATCTTCAAACCTGGATAGGCCAAGATCTCCGGGAATAAGACCGAGTCCGGATGCTCCTGGAATGTTTTCCACATGCGGTATTTGCGGAATATCGCCCAGTCCTTTTAATATAGGCTGTATATCTCCCAATATTGTCAAATTGTGATCAGAATCAGGCCACAATTCTTCCAGGCGCTCTTCATTTAGAAACATAGAAGTCAAATTTGCCTGCGGATCAAGATCGACCGCAAGAGTCCTTAGACCATTCTCGCTAAACATCCATGCCAGATGATACACCAGAGTTGTTTTACCAACACCGCCTTTATTATTAAAGAAAGCGATTGTTTTCATGACTTCCTCCGGAATATTGTCACCGATGTATAATGTTTTTCAAATTGAAAAAGCGGTTCTGGATTCTCATTATCACGAAGCAGTTTTTTTGCCCGTTTAATTCCATAACCGAAACGGTTAACATACCCAAGCGATTTCATTGCTTCAGCAATAACTGGATTACGGTAAGTGTTTCTGGTTTCAACCGTTTCGGGAGTAAGATCACCATATAATCCTCCCGGATTTTGAATTTCAATCCGGTCCTGAAAATAGTAAAATTTTACAGGAGAATTATTCTGGTAATCCCGGTGCATAATAGCATTCATTATAATTTCCCTTATGGCCCATTCCGGATAATCTGGTATGACATCTTCCCTTAGATTGTCACTGGCTTCAAGGTGTTTATTTATATTGACCTTGATTCTTGTGTCTATTTCTTTTAATATTGAAAGAAGATCGCCTGAAATTTCCGCCTGGTCAATAGGCCTATCCGTAATTTCATTTCCCGGAAAATATAAGTACTGAACATAAGCGCAAGAAATAAAATATCTTGGATTCTTGCCAAAAAGAAGTATTCCGGCAACGCTTGGACAGTTTTTTTTAAGGTCATAAAAACGTAAAGATGCCATTTGTTCTTCAATGGTTCTGTGATTTGTAGCAATAATATCTTGTGCGATCGCCTCTCTTTTATAGGAATCAAACTGGCCTAATGCCAAATCGTTTAATGAAGACTCTATTATAGGAGTGAGATCAAAAGTTTGATTTAATGAAGCGCGTTTTTCTGAAAGGATTCTTTCCTCATGTTCGTTTGCAACTGCCTTACTCGGACCTACCCGAATCCAGACACGACCTTTAAATCGAACGGGAGGCAAAACGGAAGGTGTTACTTCAACAACAGCAAGTTCTCCTCCCGGAAAAGAATATTTATTAACTGTCATAGCAGGCTGAGGTAGAATATTACCATTCGAACGAATTGCCGCCAGGTCAAGCAATAATTTGTCAGCAACCTGAAGGCCGGATAAAGTACCATTATTATTCACCCCTATAAATAAATAACCAGGTTTATCATGCTTCGGAAAATCGTTCGCAAAAGCGCAAATCGCTTCGGAAAATTTATCAGTGTCGTTAGTAGACGTAGTTCTCTCTATTCGGTCAGATTCCAAATCTTCTATATAATTCAACAATTCTTGATTTGTCAGCATGTTTTTACTCCTTTACTATTTCCTCAATTGATTGCACAGCCAGCATTATAACACTTTTTTTATGGCTTAGTCAAGACCTTTGCCATTTTCACCTAACTCTGCAAACCAAACCCTTCAAGTATTCCGATTCCGGATAGGAAACACGAACCGGATGATCTTCCGCTTGAGAAAGAACCCGGATAATTTGAACTTCTTTTTTCGCGTCTTTTCCAGCCCACCCGATGACTTTCTTGAAATCCTCAAGTGTTGCACCTCCTGAGCAGGAAAAAGAGGCAAGAATGCCTTCCGGATTTAGTAATTTCATTGCCAGTAAATTAATATCCTTGTAGGCCCTTAAGGCTTTATCCAGGCTTGCTTTTGTGGGCGCAAATTTCGGCGGATCAATGACAATCACATCAAATTTAGAGCCTTGATCCCGGTAGTTTCTTAAAATCTGGAAAGCATCGGCTTCTACTGATTGGTGAGAGGATTCTGAAAGATGATTTATTTTTTTATTCTTCTCCAAAAAATCAAGCGCTGACCGAGAAGAGTCTACTGAAACCACTGAATTTGCGCCCGCTTTGAGCGCGTAGATAGAAAACCCGCCGGTATAGCAGAAACAATCCAGAACATCTTTACCAGATGTATATTCTGAAACAATCCGCCGGTTTTCTCTCTGGTCTAGAAAAAATCCTGTTTTCTGGCCTTCTTTGACATTGACTAAAAAACTTTTTCCATTTTCAGAAATCTCAATTTCATCAGGCGGGTTTTCACCCGCGAGTGTTCCATTTTGAATGGGAAGGCCTTCCAATGCCCGCACATCGGCATCTCCTCTTTCATAAATCCCCTTTGGCTTACACAAAGACATCAGAATTTCAGAAACAAGGGGCTTTACCCTTTCTATGCCGGCTGTGAGGGCTTGTAAAACCAGAAATTCCCCATATTGGTCCACGATTAACCCCGGCAGAAAATCCGCTTCGCCAAAAACATACCGGAGCGCGTTCGTTTGAAAGCGTTCGCTTAAATTTTTTCTTCTTTCCAGAGCTTGCCCTATTTTTTCAGCCCACCAATGCTCATCAATATTTATAGGCTTTGACCATTCAAGGATTCGAATCGCTATTTGTGAAGAAGGGTGATAATAACCTTTTGCTAGAAAATTGCCATGAAAATCCAGGACTTCCACGATGTCGCCTTTTTCTGGATTTTCTTCCATTCTTTGAATAGAATTTTTAAACACCCAGGGATGATAATGAAGAATCGATTTTTCTTTGCCCGGTTTTAGATAAAGCTTCATTTATTTATAATCCACTTTATATCCGGTAGAGCTTGCTTGAATATCTGTAGATTCTACATAAACGGAAAAAAACCTGGTCTTCTTAATACCAAAGCTAAATTCCAGATCCTGTAAAACTCTTTGCTGAATGCGCTCAGAAAAACGAACAAAGTCATTTTTTTCATCCGTATCAACCCAGAGATGAATGCCGATACTGTTTTCTTTAAAAATATCAACACTGACTTCTAAACTTTTCACTCCGGCAATTTCTGAAACCACATCCAGAATAAAATTCTCCATTGCTTTATCGCTTAAATGCACCATTCCATTTTCCGTTAAGAAATGAACATAAGCCGAAGAGAAACGGTAATAAATCTCAAAAGCCACGAGAGCTATCGGAAGACTGATAAGTATGCCCGCACAGACACCAAAGAAGAAAAAGGCATCTACTCCTATTCTCGCGATAAAAAGCTCGTTAATATTTACACCCGGGTAATACCCCAGGAAAACACGGTATAATTCCACCCCTATTCCCACAGAAAAGGCGATAAAAGTATAGAACAATACCCGTTTAATTACTTTCAGGATTTTCTTTTTCATCAAACACACCCTTCACCACTAATTCCATTGATTCCACAGAAATTTTGGCCAATTTTTCCAATTGCGTCCTCATTTCATTAGAAATTTTTTCACTTGCCTTCAGCAAATCAACTCCAAACCGGACTTCCAGTTCTATTTTCAAGCGGATAGAATGAGAACGGCAATAATGAATCTTAACCGGTTTATTAGGAAAAATTTTCCAGTAATTTTTCCTGTACAATCTTATGTCCTTGCTTTTTGCCGCAGTGTACTCGATCAGGTCAAGGACGCTGGCTTTCTTGATAATAAAGCGATTCATTTTAACCATCCTACATCTTAAAATCTTCTAAAAACTTGGTGGAATAATTGCCGCTTTTAAATTTAGGGTTATCCATCATTTTCTCATGGAATGGAATCGTAGTTTTTACACCGGTCGCCCTAAACTCAGACAAAGACCTCTTCATACGGGCAATCGCCTCATCACGGTCTCTTCCCCATACAATGAGTTTCGCGATCAGTGAGTCGTAGTATTTAGGTATTTCATATCCGCTGTAAGCATGGCTATCCACTCTTACGCCGGGCCCGCCAGGAACATGAAAACTCTCTATTTTACCCGGAGTGGGCATAAAGTTCATAGAAGGATCTTCGGCATTGATTCTGCATTCAATAGAATGGCCTGTAAACTTCACGTCTTTCTGAGTAAAAGAAAGTTTTTCTCCCATAGCCACACGAATCTGCTCTTTTACAATATCTATGCCGGTTACCATTTCCGTTACCGGGTGCTCGACCTGTATCCTGGTGTTCACTTCCATAAAATAGAATTTTCCATCAGTATCATAGAGAAATTCCATTGTTCCTACGCCGACATACCCCACCTTTTTCACGCCTTTTTTCACAGCGTTTCCCATTTCTTCCCGCATTTCAGAAGATAAAGAAGGGCTGGGTGATTCTTCAATCAATTTTTGATGCCTTCTCTGAATGGAGCAATCCCTTTCTCCAAGATGAACCGCGTTCCCATATTGGTCAGCAATAAACTGAATTTCGATGTGTCTTGGGTTGGAAAGGTATTTTTCGACATAAACGTCCGGGTTTCCAAAAGCGGACTTCGCTTCCCCCTGGGCAATAGGGATAATATTGACTAACTCATCATCCGACCATGCTACACGCATCCCTTTTCCACCGCCGCCGGCAGTAGCCTTCACAATCACGGGATAACCGGCTTCCTTCGCGAAACCAAGAGCTTCTTCTGAGCCTTGGATAATTCCGGTCCCCGGAGTAATAGGCACTCCTACTTCACTCATCGTCTTACGCGCCTCAGCTTTATTTCCTAACAGGTCAATGACTTCCGCAGAGGGCCCGATAAAAGTAATCTTATGATCCTTACAAATATTCGAAAACTTTGAGTTTTCGGACAAGAATCCATAACCGGGATGAATCGCATCCGCGCCGGTTATTTCGGCTGCGCTGATGACAGATAAAACATTTAGATAACTGTCTTTGGAAAGAGCTGGCCCTATGCACACATCCTGGTCTGAAAGCCGGGTATGCAGGCTTGTTTCATCCGCTTCAGAATGTATCGTAACTGTAGAAATGCCAAGTTCCTTCGCAGCGCGTATCACACGCACAGCGATTTCTCCTCTATTGGCAATTAATATTTTCCTAAACATAAAAGACTCCATTATTATTATTCTTTAACTTCAAAACGCATAATAGGCTGGCCGTATTCAATCGGCTGGCCTTCTTCAATCAAAATCTCCTTTACTTTACCGCTCATTTCGGATTTAACATCCTGAAGAACACCCAGAACCCTGACATGGCCGACAATATCCTCTTTTTTCACCACATCTCTTAGCTTCATATAGCTTTCACCGGTTTTCGGGTGCAGACGGGTAAAAAATCCGATCCACTTTGACCGAAGCTCATAGACATTTGACTGATTTTCTCCCTGCTCGGTTTGATTTTCCGATTGGCCCACTGAAGCCGCGGCAACAGATTTTTCCTGACCTTTCTTTACTTCCTTTGATTTTCCTTTCGAAGTTTTTTGTCTCTGGTCATAAGTGAATCGTAATTTCTCTTCGCCATTTTTAATTTCTACTGTATCCATATCTTCTTCCAAAAATATTTCATAGAGTTTTTTAATGTCCGTTACGTTAACCACAAAAATCCTCCCTCTTAAGATTTTACTCTTTCAATATATCTATCATCTCTGGTATCAACCTTCACTTTTTCTCCCATTCCCACAAAGAGAGGCACCTGCACCACAGCGCCGGTTTCCAGCGTTGCCGGCTTTGAACCACCGCTGACTGTATCGCCTCGTAAGCCAGGATCAGTCTGAATAATCTCCAGTTCCACAAACATCGGAGGCTCTACCGCGATAATTTCTCCCTCATAAAGAGAAAGCGTGCATACCATCTCATTCTTCAAATATTTTGATGCATCCCCTACCAGGTCAGAAGGGACATGGTACTGATCATAAGTCTCATTATCCATAAACACAAACTCATTTCCTTCAACATAAAGAAGCTGCATTTCCCGGCTCTCAACCATTACATCTTCTAAGGGTTCACCTGCCCTAAAAGTTTTTTCTACTACGGTTTCTTTTTTTACATGGCGCAATTTTGTCCGGACAATCGCCCCTCCTTTTCCTGGTTTGTGGTGCTGATACCACATTACAGAATAGAGTTCTCCCCCATCCAGTTTAAGCACCATACCTTTTTTCAGATCATTCGAAGTCGTCATTTTTCCTCCGTTATCATCCCCACGAATTTATAAATCATAACCGCTTGTCGTCAGTACTTCACATCCATTCCGCGTTACCACTACCATATCTTCCAGCCGAATGCCGCCCAGTCCAGGAATATAAATACCGGGTTCTACGGTAAAAACCATACCCTCTTTCAACTCTGTTTCGTCTGAAAAAGCCACCGCCGGCAGTTCATGGACCTCGATTCCCACACCATGCCCCGTCGAATGCCAAAAATTGCCCTCATATCCGGCCTTCCGAATCGCATCAAAAGCGGCTTTATGCACATCGCTTGCTTTTCTACCTGGTTTTACAGACGCTTCGGCGGTTTTAAGCGCTTCCAAGACAACCCCATGGATTTCCCGAATTTTTGGGTGGATTATTTTACCAAAATAATAACATCTTGTAAAGTCTGCGGCATATCCATCTTTAAAAATGCCAAAATCAAACATCAGCAGCTCTTCATTGGCTATTTTTTTACCACTGGCCGTGGCATGCGGAAGCGCTGTTCTCTCCCCTGAAGCGACAATTGTATCAAAAGAAGTGCTGACCGCCCCCTTTTTGCGTAAAAAATATTCCAGCTCAGCGGCTATCTCAATTTCTGTCTTTCCTTCTTCCACCATCCGAATAATATAATGATACCCCAGTTCGGTAATCATTAAATTCTGCTTCAAAATTTCAATTTCCAATGGGTCTTTGCACATACGCGCCTTTTTCACCCAGTCTGTATGGACAAAAACCAATTCCCTGTCTTTTAACGCTTCCTTTAAGCTGTCGTAAAAATCCAGGTCTATATCTTTTTTATAAAATAACAACTTCCCGATCGCGTTTTCGCTCAATAGAAAATCCAGAATGGCTAATAGTTTCCTACCAGGCTTAATTTCTTCAAGGGACAAATCAATTTTAGCTTCTCCCTTGATTTGCTCAACATAACGGCCATCCGTGATAAAAAAAACTTTTTCTTTTGTTAGAAAAAGGTAAGAGCTATCTCCCGTAAAACCAGTCAAGTAGGAAACATCCGCTTTATTATTAATAAAAACAGCTTCATTTTGCTGAAAGCCTTCCCTGATTTTCGAAACCCTCTGGTAAAAAAATTGCCGCATTATTCTTCTCTTTCATCCAATTTTTGACGATTTAATTCTGCTTCCTGCTTTTTTAATTCTTCTTCCAGGCGAGTTAGGTCTTTTCCCAGATCATTGATAAACAAAACATTGGTAATATAAGTGTTTTTATAAATTTCCATCCATATCTGATACTTTTTATTAATGCCTTCTATCTGCTTGTCTAATTCATCAATCTGTTTCTGCAGAGCTTTTTCTTTTTCACTCCTTAAAGGTACAATTTTTTTCTCTTTCGGCAAAGTAGAAATTACATTCAAAACCTTGTTTTTCTGGCTCTCAACAGGCTTTAAAACAGGCGCCGCCGTATTCACTGCATTGGTGTTAGTAGGCACCGGTACGCCCAGATTTTCCACAAAATCTATACCGAAGCTTTGATTTGCCTCAATGGAATTCGAGTAATTGTCCTGCCAGCCGGTAGCCCTTACTTTTATATCAAAATTCCCCTTTACTGTACCGCTGGTCAAATTCCAGATAGCCATTTTAGAAACGTTTGTCTCAATTTTAACAAACTCTATAATGTTGGATTGCCCTTCTTCTAACTTAAATCCTTTAGGCAGGAGTAATTCAAATTTAAGCCTATCCAGGGGTTTTTTTGCCTGATTGACAAAATTTGCTGAAACCGGGATCGGCACACCTTTGATCTCTTTAGGTACACTTAAGGATAAAAGCATATCTCTGTCCGTGAAAAAGCTGGTTCCATAAACCCCATAAAGAGTCGAAAAATAAGCGGATTGCCCTTTCCCTATGGATATAGGGTCAAAATAAAGCGCTACAGCGCTATCATAGGTAGAGCTTCCGCCCCTTTTAAAATCTTTTGAGGAATCAATGGAAAAATCCCACGGATTATCATAGAGCCTATCCCAGGAAGCAAATATTATTTTGTCAGGCCTTGTAGCACCATATCCAACTAACGTTCCTTGAACCCGAATGGTAGGATTGTCATAATTATCAAAACAAAACCAGAAAGGCGGCACATTTTCTCTGTAAAATTGAGTTTCCGACGCGACATTTCCCTTCCCGGGAATACCAAAAGCCCTGGGTTTTTTATCCCCTAAGACAATATCTAAGAAAACGCGGATGCCTACTTTGACCGTTTTATCCTGGTACTTATTCGCGATTCTATAGGAAAGAAGCATATTATCCGGAAGGCCGGTTGATGGGCCTTCTGCGAGGCTGATTTCTTGAACCACTGAAACATCATTCACAATCCATTCGCAGCTAATTTTCTTTCCATCCGAATAAGGTTTTTTCTTAAAATTGCCATCCTCACTTCCAAAAACATAAATCTGATTATCTATGGAAATAGTCGTAATAGTAGTAGGCGGCAGCTTTTTGTATAAAAGGCTCTTATTGTTGTCATAGGGCATTCCCAGATCGCCCTCTATTGTTTCCAGCGCAAAACTTCCGGTATCATAATCTACAGTCGCTTTAATATAATCGTTAGAAATCTCGAGGCTTTTAGCAAAAGCAGAAGAACCAATGAAAAGAATAAAAGAAAACAAGAAGAAAAAATGTTTCTGCGTCATTTTCACCTCTTCTCACTTTGAATTTGAGATAACATTTCCACTTTTCCCGCTTTGATTTCTAAAAGCCTCTGTTTAATTTGAAGAAGCCGTGCAATTTTTTCCAGAATATTTTTTTGCGCGCTCAATTGAGGCATTTTTGATTTATTATTTTTAAAATTCTGAATGTCTTTTTGTTTATTCTGAAGTTCCAGGTACTCATTCAAAAGATTAAGAGATTTGCGGATTTCAAAAGAAAGCGTTGTAGAAGGATATTTTTCCAGAATGCTTTGATAGGTATTGAGCGCGGTATAATATTCCCCTTTCAAAATATACCCTCTGGCTATCCAATACAACGCATTGTCACCCATAGAATAAGGCGCGTCATAATTGGCAGCAACGTCGTTTAATACAGCTATACCTTCATCTGGCTGATTGTTTAAAATCAATGTCCTGCCCAATTTATAAAGGGCCCGCGGATAAATTTCTTCCTGATAATATTTTTCACTCACCATTTTATAGCACGAAACAGCATTCAAATAATCCCGCCTCATAAAATAGACATCGCCCAAAAAATAATACGACCGGGAAATGGTTTTAGCAAATTTATTGCCGGATGCCAGGCAATCTGAAATCAAAGCGCGAAAATCTTTCTCCGCTTCGGCCAAATGATTATCCGCTAATTCAGAGACAGCCTTCATGTAAGCGCTTTTTACCGCACCGCTATCTTGAGCAAACACAGTAACAAAAGCACCTAAAACACAAGCAAAGATAAATACTTTTTGCAGCATTCAGGAATATTCTCCGTTGATTTAATTTTCAGTTATATTTTAGCTTCTTTTTTCAATTAAATCAACCAAAGCGGAGATTCCTAAATAATAAGAATTTTCTCCAAAACCAGAAATGATACCTAAGGCTATGTCGGAAAGAAAAGAATGGCTTCGAAAGTGTTCTCTATTAAAAATATTGGATAAGTGAATTTCCACAAAAGGAACTTTCACAGACAAGATCGCGTCTCTAATGGCGATAGACGTATGAGTATAAGCTCCCGCGTTGAGAAGCATCCCTTTAGCCTCTCTACCTTCTAATTGAATAAAATCAATCATTTCGCCTTCGCTGTTTGACTGAAAACTTTTTATTTTATAATCCAATCCATGCGCTTTTTCTTCCAATTGAGCAAGAATAGCATCCAGATTCTTCCCGCCATATTTTTCTACTTCCCTCACACCCAGCATATTGAGATTCGGGCCATTCACTACTAAAATTGTTCCTTTCATTTTTGTATCCTTACCTGAAAGCGTATTTAGTTTTTTTAGCGACATGCACCAGACAGCTCCTGCTGACTGATACTATCTTTTGATTTGAAAAGCTATTCCTGGAATAAGCATAAATTTGCTTTACTAATAAAGAATAGCTCCTTAAAATCCGATTTTTACTTTCATCCGAAACATTGCCCATGACAATATAATTTTCAGCATCTGGATTTTCAGAAAGATAGTGAGCAATAAAGTCAAAATTTTCCAGGTCTTTATTAATCATAATGATGTTCACATTTTTATAGCCGATGTAAAAAAAACCCTTCTCTAAAGTCGAATAGCGCTGATTGCCAAAATCAAAAACAAATAAAGGGATAATCACAGTAGAAGACAAAAGAGATTTATTCTTTTGATAAAAACGCACAAATTCTTCTTCCTCCACAAAATTAGTAGGGGAAAGCAGAATGAGGAAATGGGGGTCAATATTTTCTTCCAGATCTCCATCTATGGGACAAACCGCAAAGTCAAACTCGTAAGAATCACCATACGGAACCGTCTTGATAGAAGAGGTTTTGTTTAACTCCTTTGAAGAAGTGCGAATGTTGAATTGATAAACAGCACTTTCTTCAAGTCCTTCAAATGTTATGCGGTGTAAACGTGAAAGAGAACTATCCATTCGCAGCCAATCCACATCCCCTACCATTGTAAAATAAATAGCTGTCTTTTCCGGATTGCGTGTAACGTAATTGATTGAAATAGCGCTGAGAGCGGAATTTTCAGCCAGAAAAAATGGCCCCGCTTCCAAACGATTCTCTACTATTTCACGGATAAGATTTTTATTCCCGCAAGAGCTTAGAACCATGAATAAAATAAAAACAAAAAATAAATGTTTTTTCATCAAACACTCCTGTTTTTATTTATCGGAAAAAGAAGTTTTCTCTTGACAAAATTTTATTTTACTTTAAATTATAAACGCGTGATTCGAACTATATAAATTAGGAGGCTTTTCGTGAAAGAGAAGAAATTTCAGAAGTTTAGATGGCGTTATTTCATCGATAAACCCTTTCAAGTAAGGTTTATCGCCCGGTTCTTTATTTTAATCCTTTTGGGCCTGGCTTTGTCCCTGGGAGTAATAGGTGTCTACAAACTGAAGCGTTTTGAATCACCTTTGTTTTTTAAAGCTAAACAAATAGATACGACAAAGGTTGATCCAACTAAACCGATAAAGATTGAGGATACTATTGATTTAAACCGTCCTTTAAATATTTTTGACATTTACTCCGGCCCATTGGTTTATATCAGCGCTTTATATTTAATTTTGATTACCATATTTGGACTTTTTATCTCACACAAGATGGCCGGCCCGGTTTATAGAATAAAGAAGACTTTAGATGAGGCCTCTGACGGTAAAATTGATCTGAAGACCCTGGAATTTAAGCTTCGTAAGAAAGATGAGCTTCAGGATTTAGTCGAAGCTTTAAATAGATTTTTAGAAAAATGCCCGAAGAAATAAGAAAACAGGTTCTAAATAAACAAATAGGCGCGGCAAAATGCCGCGCCAGATCGGAAGAG
>JAGVOW010000002.1 GCA_020052515.1 Brevinematales bacterium
ATAAATAAAGTCTGGATCAAGACAGGCTTCTTCCAGATGATAAAGTTCGGCCTGGTAGGAGTTTTAAACACCGCGATCGGCTGGGGAACTTTTTTTGTTTTATTTCATTTCTTTTCTTTCAATTATGTCCTGGCGAATACAATCGGCAATATTCTGGGCTTTATCAATAGCTTTTTCTGGAACAAGTTCTGGACTTTTAAAAGCAAAGATTTACGCTATGAAGAAATGTTCCTCTTTATCCTTGTGTTTCTTATCTGCCTGGCAGTCCAGTCTGGAATTCTCATTGTTTTTAAAGAAGTCTTTAAATGGAACGTTTACCTTTCTCAAATTATCTCAATGGTTATTTATACCTTGCTGAATTTCATCGGCAATAAATGGTTCACTTTCCGGAAAGCAAAAGCCTGAGAAAGAGATTTATAATTTTTTAATTTCATTGAATATTTCTCTTGCGCTCTTATCACCGAATATTTTATCTTTTAGATGTACATAATCTTCTTTCTGAGATAAAATCTCTTTTATAAAAAGGGGAAATACTTTAATAAGGCTAAAGGTTAAAAGCCTTTTCTTCCTTTTCTTTTTCCCTTTCCCAGGCTTTTGAAATCAACCGCGCAGGGTTTTAAATGAATATCAAACAGAGCGAGCAAACCACGGATGGTTTGCGCTCCGGCGGTCCAAACAAGGATGTTTATAAAGCCGGGCGCGACGTTTGATATTCATTTAAAACCCGCAGCAAATGTTTCAACAGCGACGCGCTCTCCCGAGCGCAACTTCCTATCTCTTTAACTAAATTCGATTTTTTCATAACTTTTTCATAAAACTTTTGACATTACCCTTTTGTATATTTAAGATATTAGAAAAAAAAGCAAACGGAAAGCCCGCTCTATCTGGCTGGAAAAGCGTTTGTAAAGTACAGGAAAGAAAAAGGAAACAAAACATTGGCGCGCATGCGGCGGCAACTGGAATGACATTGATTACAAGAGATATCCAGAGAGTTCGTTATTATTTCCCAACGGTTGAACTTGTTAGCCCATAGTAGCTCAGCCTTTTTTGCCTATTTTTGGGAGCTATTATATACTATTTTGTCTTAAGGAAGAAAAGCTTTTAAGGAAGGTTAAGATATGATTCTGAATAATCGAATCGGCTTGAAGAAACTGCTGGTTGTATTTGCCGCGATCATTCCCGTTGTTTATTTTTTCTGGAATATTTATTTATACGCTGTCAATATTCCTTATAATGATGATTATGATACTGTTCTGGGGTTTATGAACCAGTTTTTAAATGTGGGGGGGCTGAAAGAACGCTTTGATCTCATTGCGGGGTTCTGGAATGACCATCGTATAGCTTTTAATAAAATAGTCATCGTGCTTATGTATCATTTGATGGGGCACATTGATTTAAAGTGGATGATTTTTATAGGGAATATGGGACTGATTTTGATGATCGGGAGTGTTTTTCAGGCTTTTAAAGTTAAAGAAAACAAGCTTCTTTATTTTTTACCCGCGCTGTTTCTTTTCTTTCAGCCGATGTACAGCGAAAATAGTTTTTTTGCAGGAGCATCTTTAGCAAATTTTTACATTATGTCTTTTGGTTTTTTAGCTCTGGCGCTTTTGGACAAAAAAGAACAAAAAGTGGTTTCTTTTATTTTAGCAATTCTTTTCGCGGTACTTTCTTATTATAGCCTGAGAAATGGCATTCTGTTCTTGGCTTTAGGTTTGTTTATGCTTATCTGCCAGAAAAGGTACCGGGAAAGCGCTTTTTGGTTATTCATTTCCATAGCGGCAGTTTTATTTTACCAATTCTATAATGTCGCGCCGGCAGCCGCTTCAGCTTCTTCCATTCTCTCACTTTTTAATCTAAAGGAAATGGGCAGGATGATCCTTTATTTTCTGGTATTCATAGGCAATAATTTTGGGACTAATTTTTCAGCCGGCTTTGGAAGCGGCAGTAAACTGGTACAAATGGTATCCTTCTCGATGCCTGTGATCGCCGGCTTAGCTGTCTGCGCCTACTTTATTTATTTGACTATTATGCAGTATTACAAGAAAAATATTTTGATCTATTCGCTTTTTCTTTTTCTTTTCTTAACAGCGATTGGCGCCTCAATAGATAGGGGAGGCGGCCTGGGATTAGCGCAAGCGCTTACTTCCCGTTACAGGGTTGTAACCATCCTGTTTTTTATTCTGGCCTATTTGTCATTCATAGAAATATTGGGAAACAGCGCGCGGAAAAAAGTTTTCTTTACTATCGCGATGGTTCTCAGCTTGCTGTTTAATGTTTTCACTTACATCTTAAAGCACAAACCCATTCTAAGACATAGAGAAGACCTGATTGTCAGTTTAAATCAATGGATAAAAATAGGCAAAGGCATTGATCCATTGGCGCATCCCTATCCTTATGCCAATGTTATTCTGGCAGAATCTGTAAAGAGAAAAATTTATATTGTTCCTGAAATTAGAAAATAGTAAAATACAGAGAACCGTCTTCAAAGCCGGATTTTTTGCGGAGCTTTCCATGCGAGCATTAACAACCATTCTTCTTGCTTTATTTCTCTTTTTTAATCTGGCCCTTCCGAAAGCGGGAACAAAGCTGGAAGGATTTCCTCTTTATGTTTCCTTAATTCTGGCTTTCGTGTTTTTTGTGCTGATCATTCCTCGTTTCTTGAAAAACAGGAAAGAAAATGAAGAAAAAATGGTTTTGTTTTATCTACTTTCTTTGATCATTGTTTTTTTTGCGGCTTTTTTCTTTTTTCATTCTTTTCATCCGGATTTTAAAAAAAATTTTCTGGACGTGACGCCTTATATGGTTTCTTTATCCTCCATTTTATTTGTTTTTCTGGCCAAATATTATCCTGATCGATTGACATTATTCAAAAATGTGATTGTTTGCTCTTTTTTCTTAGTGACAGTTTATGGATTGATCCAGAAAATATTCGGCGATGTCAGGACTATTATACCAGGCATTACTTTTAATTTCGCTGAGGCTATGGAAATTCCTTCCTGGTGGAGTAAAAGCAGTTATATCCATTCCCTGAACTATATCAAGCTTACTTCAACCTATCAAAACGGAAACCTTTTTGGTGTAAATTACCTGGTGCTGTCCTGGTTTGCCTTTTATTTCTTAAAAGAAAAAAAAGATTGGATTGGGCGGATCGTTTTAATTCTTTCTCTTGCCGCTTTTGTCATCATTTGTTTACTCACTGCTTCCAGGACTGTTTACGCGGGCCTCTTGTTTTCCGGAATTCTTTTTTATATTCTTATGTTCAAAAAAGTCCTATTGGACAATAAAAAACAGAATGAAAAAAAATACTTTTTTATTGGATTATCAATCGCGGCCTTGATTTTAGCGATAAGCGCCTTTCTCTTTATCCCGCCCTTGAACTATTCTATTTCCAAAATCATATTTAAGACGCGTTTGCTTGAAGACCCAAGAATAAAGGAGTTAACCTCTTATTTAAAGTACATCTGGGACCACAAACTGCTTTTTCAATTTCTTTTCGGCTCCATTTGGAACCCTCTCCCGGCTGGTGGAGCTTATGAAGTAACACTCGCAGCGATATTTGTGAAATTTGGCCTGATATTTACCAGTGTTTTTATCACGGCAATTGTTTACTTTATGAAGAAACTAAAACTAACGTTATATAATATCGGTTTGTTTTCTTATATTTTCGCTTCTCTCTTTGACGGGGCGTTCTGGCTTCCTCCGACACCGATCAATTTTTTTACTTTCCTGGGAGTCAGTTATTTTGCCTTGAGGCAGAAATAACTTCCCTCTCTATTCTGAAAAAAACTAAAATCCCTACAAAGACCACAAGAGACAAAAGCGCGGGAGTTCCCCAGAAAATGGAATAGCTGTTCATTCTTATCCCATTCTGTATAGCGCCCGAAACATCCATCATTCTACCTGCGCAAAAATTCCCCAGGAATCCGGCCAGGCCTCCTGTAATTAAACAAAAAAGCTGCTGAACCCCTGCCCGGGAGCGCTTATCGCAATGGCTGTCCAGATAAATGAATAGGGCTGTAAAGAAGAAGGTATAAGTCAAGCCATGGACGCTGATCGCTGCAATCAGAAGAAAAGGCGGGCCTCCAAGGGCAAAAACGGCAAAACGAAATACTTCCAGGAAAACACCCAACAGAAAGACTTTTTTAAAACCGAAGCGGGATAAAGAAAACCCCAAAAGGCTCATAGCAAATATCTCCGGAATCTGGCCGATGCTTAAGACAGGCAGGATCGATTGTTCGCTGAAGCCAAGCTGTTTCAGGAACGGGGCTCCTCCAAAGAAATAAAAGCGGTCCACAAAAGAAATAAAAAATCCGAACAGCGATAAAATCAAAATTTCCGGCCGGATTAAAACTTTGAGCGACTCAACAGGAATAAAACTCGGCTTTTCTTTCCGCCCATCATAGCTGGAAGGAATTGTCCAGACATAAAAACCCAATAGGAGCGAAGAAACAGCGGAAATCTTAAAAATATCCGGCAAGTGAGAAGAAACCCCGCCGTTATTTCTCAGCCAGAGCAGGCCAAACACCCATGCGGCGGCTATCCAGCCGATGGTGCCCCAAACGCGTATCCTACCGAAATGATTCCGATTGTCCGGCAAGTGATGAAAAGTAACCGCATTTGCCAGAGCCATAGTCGGCCCAAATGTAAGTGAATAAGCCATGTAAACAAAAAGAACCGGCAAAAAATCTTTCTGAAAAGAAAATAAAATAATGATTACCGCGGAGAATAGATGCAAAAACCCAAGAAGCTTTTCGGCGCTTAAAACCCTGTCCGCGATAAAAGCGCCGATAAGGGGGGAAACAAAAGCGGCAATGGAAGACATGCTCAGGATAATTCCAATTTGGGCGCCGCTGAAATGCAGGTAATCCTTTAAATACAAGCTCATAACCGGCATTGTCGCGCCCGGCACAAAAAGCTGTAGAAACATAACAATGGAAAGCGACACCTTCATGCCTTGTTTCAAAAAGGGCTTCCCGCGATCAAAATTTTCACTCCGCAGGGAGGCAACAAGCATTCATAAGGGTAAGCTGAATTTATAGGTGAGGATGATTCCAGATCCATAGAAATATCAAAGAACGCCGCGTTTTTACCAAAAACATCAGCTAAAGCAGGAAAGATAAAGCTCTGGGATTGTTTCCAGTCCCGATTGAATAGAAAAAGCGCCTTCTCCTTTTTATTCCTGGATGTTTTCAAAAAAGCAAGGGCAAGGGGATTGTTCTGCTTCCAGATTTCATTGTCGCTTTCTTCGTTAAAAATAGAGTGTCTTTTTTTTGTTTCATTCACCCTTTTGATAAAAGCGGTTAAATCATAATTCACGCTTTCCCAGTCAGAAGGCAGCATCTTGACCACATCCAGCTTTTTCTGAAATCCGTATTCAAAGCCGATAGGCATCATCCAGCCGGATGAAAAAAAAGCGGTAAAAATAGTTTTTTGCTTTACTCCTTCCTGATTGTTCTTCAGCTCTTCCGAAAGGCGTATGGTGTCATGCGACTCAGGAAAAGCAATGGAAGAGACCACTTTTTTGGTTTGGTTGTATTGTTCCAGAAGCCAGGGGGCTTCCATGTCCCACCACTTGGCGCTGTTAAAAATAAAATCAAAACCTGCTTTTGCCAGCGCTAATGTCTGCTCAATATTGCATCCCAGGCTCTCCGCGAAAAAGACGCTGTCTTTCCTCTTTTTTTTAGCCGCCTGGATCAAATAAACCCAGAGTTCCGCCGGCACTTGATAAGCCGCGTCGGCCCGGAAGCCATCAAAACCCTTCTCAATGTAAAAAATTACCAGGTTTTTCCAGTACTCCCAGATACTATATTTATCCGGTGAATTCTCATTATCCACTTCAGCCAGGTCGCCCCACTCTATCCATTGTCCATTGTCCCATGCGCCGGGGCTTTTGATCCCGCCTTTTTCGTTTTTTTTATACCAGTTAGGGTGCTCTTCGGTAAAGGGATGATCCTTTGCCGTGTGATTGATCACCAGATCCATCATTACTTTGAGTCCCCTTTTATGCGCTTCGGAAAGCATGGCTTCCATTTGTTTCATAGGGGAAAGCACGGAAGACTCATCCATGAAAAGCGGATTAAAAGCATAATAATCCTTCGGCGCGTAAAGGCTTCCTGAAAATCCCGGATAATGAAAAGGATTGATGTAAATCCAATTAAAACCCATAGCTTTGATTCGATCAAAATGGCTATTCCAATCCTGCATTCTCCCCACAAGGCGGGGAAAAAGATTGTAAATTCGCGCGCCTTCCTGAGCGGGCATAGTTGCTCCTGGAACCCCCTAACCCCCTTAAAGGGGGGTAGGGGGTTTGTCTATGTACTTCGTTTAAAGGAAATTTTCTTGCTGCTGAGGTCAAGAAAGAATTGGAACCCAAAAGCGATATAAAGAGCGACTAGCATATGAAGCTGGGAAAAATATTGTTTTTGAATAGAAACTGTCCTGGCATCCAGCTCAAAATTAATAAACTTAATGAGCAATAAGTAAGAAATAACAATAGCTCCCAGTGTATAAAGCGCCCATATCTTTTCTTTGAAGAAAAGGTAAACTATCCCTATTCCCGCTACAAGCATGTGGATCCATGTAAACTGCTTCACAGTCACCATAAATACCGTGTAAATCTGCCCCGCCAGATTATTGAACTCACTGCCGCCGCCCATTCCGTATTGCTTACGCATCATATGATTAAAAAGGACATCCAATGTCTGCGTATCTCCCCAGCTTAAGGGTTTTGGATCCGGAAGAGGCGCTAAAGCCTTTGCCCTAACCACCAGGTAAAGATAAAGAGTCATGGCAAAAATAAACATCCAGATTCCCATCATAAAGGTTTCAAAAAACTGGTCTACCCAATTTTCCTCTGTTTTTAGAAGCTTGACGGAAATAGTATAAACCGTCAGGGAAACAGGAAGTAGAAAAATAGAGAATAAAATAGCGGGAACATTTTCCTTGAGAATGAGGGGATTAAAATAGCCCTGCTTCAAAAACAAATAAACGCTTACCGCTCCTGCGATGAGAAACAGGATAACCACCGTGCTTCTCTGTTTTAATTCCTGCTTAAATTTCTCATTTCTGTCAGAAACAACAATAAACATTGCCGCCGGCAGAAGAATCAATGCATAAGCGACTATAAACCACAAGGGCAATTGATGCACTGTAAGGGAAAGCCCCATCATAAATCCCAGCAATATAGTCATCCTCTGCGCGAAATGAAGCTTACCCTCATTTCGAAAAGCAATGATTTCTTCGTACCATCGTATCATTACCAAAAGCAAGGCCGCTACCAACAGGGTATTCAGAGGATAAAATTTCCCGCTCCCGGAGGATTGGCTCCAGAAATCATAAGAAAAAGCAAAAACAAAAGCCGCCGCGATAGCGGGAAGATGGACAAACAAGGATATTTTCCCTTCATCCCGGTTGAGCCCCAAAAGTTTCAACATAAACAGAAAGAAAAAGAAAATCGCAAAGGCACCGCTAAAAGCCACATAAACATTGACCCGGTAAGCAATGTCGCCTATGGGTAAAAAAGTAAAAAGCTTTCCAATAATACCGTAAAGCGGATATCCAGGCGGATGACACGCTCCCATATTGTAAACTTCGGTCGTCAATTCCCCGCTGTCTCCCGCGATCACGCTGGGAGCCTGCGTCTTGATAAAAACGAAGAGGACAATCAAAGTAATAATAAAAGCAATCACAATATCAAACCATTTAATGCGGTAAGGCTGATAGCCTTTTGGATAAATAGATTCAAACAGCTTACTTTCAACCGATGCGTTTGTCATGCTCATAAATTCTCATCCTCCATTACAGGCTTCAACACGTTCACACAACCCATTGGCTAAGATTTTAAAACAGTTTTGTTTTTTTTGCAAAAAAAGCCTTTCGTTCAGGCAGTCAAAAAAGAGACTATCGAATCCAGAAGATTTTTATCTCTTCTTCGACCTCTTTTAGCTCTTTGTCGCTGGTAACCAATTCTCCCTTTTTTAACTTCGCAAGAGCGGCGGCAAAGCAATCAGCATAAGACATCTTTTTGTGCGCTTTGTAAATCGCTGCTTGTTTGGTAATTTCTAAATCAACAGAAATAAACTCTATAGGAAAAGTCTCTATTACTTTTAATATCTTTGCGGTTTCTTCCTGGCCGTATTCCCGTAACAGCACATAAAGAACTTCGCCAAGATTAATCGTAGTCATAAGCAAATCGCTATCTCCCTCTGCGGCTTTAATAAATAAATTTTTTACCTTTTCATAGCCTTCTTCTTTTTCAAGATAAGCCATCAAAGCACAAGCATCAATTATTTTGACCATTTTTCATCCTCAATTTCTCTTTCGTTTGAACGTTCTTTAAGAATAGCCTTCGTCAACTTTCCCTTTGTTTTCAAAATACCCGCCATCTTTTCAAAATATTCGCTAGTTAAAGGCTGAAGAATAATCTGATCCTCTCTATCCACTATGTTTAACTTTGTTCCTTTCTTAATATGGTGCTTTCTTCTGATCTTCGATGGAATCACGATCTGGCCCTTCATGGTTACAATAGCCGTATTCATAACGATTCCTCCTTCTTCGGAAAGTATAACACGAATGTTAATGTAAGTCAATATAAAAAAGTAATACGTCTAAACTAACTCCCCTCCTTAATAAGGAGGGGCTAGGGGGTGGTTGGGTAATCAGCACCTCTGCATCGACTCCAGGTACTTGTGCAAATACTCCGCCGTATAAGACTTCTTATCCCTTAAAAGCCCTTCCGGCGTACCTTCAAAAAGGACTTTTCCGCCTTTGTCGCCGCCTTCCGGCCCCAGGTCAATAATCCAATCCGCCACCTTGATCATGTCCATATTATGCTCAATAACAATGACAGAATTGCCCTTCTCTACCAATGTCTGCAGCACATGGATGAGTTTCTTCACGTCGTCAAAATGAAGTCCTACCGTCGGCTCATCCAGAATATAAAGAGTATTGCCTGTGCCGATTTTGGAAAGCTCTTTTGCCAGCTTGATCCTTTGAGCCTCGCCGCCGGAAAGAGTCGTAGCGGATTGGCCTAAATGGATATAGCCCAGGCCCACATTCTGCAGGACTTCCATCTTTCTTCTGATCATCGGAATTTTTTCGAAGAATTCCAGGGCTTCATCCACAGTGAGCTCCAGTATATCCGCAATAGATTTTCCTTTAAACTGAACTTCCAGCGTTTCGCGGTTGTAGCGCTTACCTTTGCAGACATCGCATGCGAGGTAAACGTCGGGCAGAAAGTGCATTTCGACTTTGATCACGCCGTCACCTTCGCAGGCTTCGCAGCGTCCGCCCTTTACATTGAAGGAAAACCGGCCGGCTTTGTAGCCTCGGGCTTTGGCTTCCGGCAGATTGGTAAAAAGATCGCGGACCTCCGTAAAGACGCCCGTGTAAGTCGCCGGGTTGCTTCTCGGGGTACGCCCGATGGGACTCTGGTCAATATCAATAATTTTATCAATATTTTCAATGCCTTTGATCGCTTTATGCTTTCCCGGTTCGGTCCTGGAATGGTAGATCGCTTTGCTGACAGCGTTGTAGAGAATATCATTTACCAGTGTGGACTTGCCGCTTCCGCTCACGCCTGTCACAGCGGTAAATTTACCCAGCGGAAATTTTACGGTAATATTCTTGAGATTGTGCTCTGATGCGCCTGATACTTCTATGAATTTTCCATTGCCTTCTTTTCTTTCAGCGGGAATATCAACGCAAAGCAAACCGGACAAATATTTCCCGGTAAGAGAATTTTTATTCTTTTTTATTTCTTCAAAAGTCCCTTCCGCGACTACAGTACCGCCATAAATTCCGGCTCCCGGCCCAATATCAACAATCCAATCCGCACGGGCAATGGTTTCCTCATCATGTTCGACGACAATAACTGTATTGCCGGAATCCCGCAGTTTTTCCAGCGTACGGATCAGCTTGTCCGTATCCCGGGAATGAAGCCCGATAGTGGGTTCATCCAGGACATACAAAACGCCCATGAGCCCGGAGCCAATCTGTGTAGCCAATCGGATGCGCTGAAACTCCCCGCCGGAGATGGTGCTGACCTTGCGGTTCAGAGTCAGGTAATCCAGGCCCACATCCAGAATAAATTTCAGGCGCTTATTAATTTCATTGAGGACTCTTTCGGCGATCATTTTTTCACTTTCAGAAAGCTTTGGCGGCAAAGACTCAAAAAACTGAAAGCTCTCATGCACATTCATCCGGGTGACTTCCATAATGCTTTTGCCGTCCACCTTTACAGCAAGGCTTTCCTGCTTGAGCCGCTCTCCATGGCAAAGCGGGCAGTCGATGGACTTCATATATTGTTCCAGCCACTCCCGCATGCCGGGGGACTGTGTTTCAAAATAGCGCCTTTTCAGATTGGGAATCACGCCCTCGTAAGAAGCGCTCGTCTCAAAATTGAACCGCTCACTCTGGTAATGGATATCAATTTTTTCAGAGTCGCCATACATAATAATCTTCCGTATCTCTTTTGGCAGATCACGGTAAGGCGTATCTAAAGAGAATTTGTGCTTTTTGGAAAGCGCCTTCAGAAAAGACCCCCAATGCGCCTGGCTGGGCGGATGGCTTTTCAGCGCTCCTGAATGAATACTTAATTCAAAATCAACCAGCAATTCCTCGTCGAATTCCAGTTTTTCGCCTAATCCGCTGCACTCAGGACAGGCCCCGTAAGGCGCGTTGAAGGAAAACATTCTCGGTTCAATTTCCTCAAAGCTGACATTGTGCTCCGCGCAGTAGTATTTCTGCGAAAAGATTTTTTCTTCATTTGTATCCGGCCAATAAATTGAAAGGAGGCTATTGCCGTAATGAAAGGCTGTTTCTACTGAGCCGGCAATACGGCTCTTCTCTTTTTGATCCATGACCAGCCGGTCTACAACAATATCAATGTTATGCTTGATATTCTTTTCCAATTTTATCTCTTCGCTTAATTCTTTCATTTCGCCGTCAATACGCACCCGGCCCAGGCCTTCCTTTCTCAGATTCTCCAGAACATCCGCATGAGTGCCTTTTTTGCCGCGAACCGCGGGGGCCATTACCATAAATTTTGTCTTCGGCGGCATCGTCATAAGAGAATCCACAATCTCATCCACCGTTGTAGACACAAGCTTTTTGCCGCAGACAGGGCAGGTCGGTGTGCCGATAGTCCCCCACAGAAGCCGGAAGTAGTCATAAATCTCCGTCACTGTTCCCACAATCGAACGGGGGTTGCCGTGCACGCCCTGCTGTTGAATGGAAATGGCCGGTGAAAGCCCTTCAATAAATTCCACATTGGGCTTCTGCATATTCCCGAGAAATTGGCGCGCGTAGGTGGAAAGCGATTCCAGGTAGCGCCTCTCCCCTTCCGCGTAAATCGTGTCAAAAGCCAGCGATGACTTTCCGCTTCCAGAAACCCCGGTAAAAACCACCAGTTTATTGCGAGGGATCTCTACATTGACATTCTTGAGATTGTGCTCTTTCGCGCCCTTGATGATTATCTTTTCGTGCATAAACTCCGTTTTCCTCTTCAAATATTATTCTTTTATAAAACCTTTTTCTTTGGAGGCCATTAAGATTCCTATTGTGCCCGTCACTTTTATTTTTAATGGTTGAGCGTATTTTCTAGCCAGGTAATCGTCTATGATACATAAGTCCGCTTGAAGTTCCCGATAAAGAATCATTACTTCGACTTCCCCCTTATGAAGGGCTGTTGAAAAAAGATTTTCGGCTTCAATGTTTTTTACATTTTTTACTTCAATATATTTCTCTCCATCGATCGCTGAGGAAATAATATTAGAATGTTCTTTAAAATAAATTTCATCATAGACAGCTTTTGGAATAATGACTTTTTGATATAACTTTTCCAGTAAATGAAGCTGATTAACAGAAGCTAAGGAAATAATCGGGCTGGAATCAACAATTACTTGCATTCGAAAAATCTTTTCTTAATTCTTCTTCTGTGGATTCCGCCAAAGCGGCGCATTGCCCCAATGAAAGCTTCTTTTCCTTATAATAAGTTAAAGCGGCAATTCTTTTTAGCTCTCTTTAAAATCATCTTCTGTTTCACGCAAAGAGAGAAGAATCTCTTCGGGAAATGTCAGGCTCACCACAGCATCCATGTTTTTTACCTCGTAAATGAAATCTCTTTTTAAAAAATATATCATTTATTTACCCCTGTGTCAAATTTCTTAACCCCCTTTATTTGTTTAAAACTTTCATGGCCCTTTCAACAATTTTATTTTTCGCCTCTTCCAGTACTTTTTTATCACTACTGACAGAGGCTGAAGTAACCGCGTCAATTTTTTTCTTGTCCAGCGAAAAACCATAAGGAAGGTTAAACATCGAGTAAGTAGAAAAGTAAATAATATTGCTGGAATATTTATTCTTGATAATGTATTCCGTTGTTTTCGGCAAGGGACCAAACGCCTGCACAGCCGACAATAAAATAACAGCGTTATAGTCAGAGGCTTTATAATTTGAGCCATTGGAAACCGTATCCACCGTAACGTTCATTCCTTTAGCCTTGAAATCTTGAATGAGAACAGCCGTAAGATTTTTCTTAAACGCCGTTTCATAGGTAAGAATACAGATATTTGTTTTTGAATTCGCGGTCCTAAAAACTTCAGCGAACAATGTGACGGACAATAAGACAAAAACAGAAGCTAAGGCAAAAAACGCAAAAGCTCTTTTTGAAATCTTCATTTTCCCCCCTTGATTTTCATTTCAATGTTTTTTCTCTTCTCCGCGCTTGATAGGCGCGGTTAATTAACCGCGCCTATCAGCTAATAGCTATTAGCAGCCATTTTTACATCTTCAGAAGTTCCAGCGCCTTGTAAATGACAAGCAGAGGCCATATCAGCGCCTTAAGAAGGCCAAGCACGCCGCCCCAGAATGAGGTTGAATGCTGGATAAAATAAATCGCCGCGCCCACGATGGTCATAAAATAAACTCCGCCCATAAACCCATTGTTATTCATGTTTTTCCCCCTTTTTGTACATAAGTCATTGTTTTCAGACATATTTTTCCTCCTGTTGAAGTTAGATGTTTTTTTTGATTTTATTTTTGTATCTATTTTTTAATTCGCGAGTATTACTATCCAGATAATAATCGTATTCTTGTGAATTCATTTTTTTAGTTTCCTGGTAAATTCTGTCTTTAATCTCCCAGATTTCTTTTAACGATTTAGAAACAAAACTTTTAGTCTTCATAAAGCGCCTCCAATGGACTCATTAAATTTAATTTTTTCCAATACCCTTCTTTTTCATTGATTGCGTTTATAAACGCTTCTTTATGAATATTAGCAAGATGTTTAAAATTCCATGATAACAATATATCCAATTCAAAAACAGTACAAATAGCAATATGCTTGGCGTCTTCTGTTTTTTTCTCCGGAATAACTTTTTCTTTGATATACAATTCGGAAAGGTGGAGAATCCGTTTGTCTCTTTGAACTTCGAGAATTATAAAAGGATAATCATCGATAACTTGAAGAAGTTCTTGTTTTTTAACGTCATCATTTGTTTTATTTATTTCCAGAAGAACAATATCAGAAATATAAACTTCATAGTGAACAAAATAGTTTTCAAAGAAATCAATAGTTATTCTTTTAAAATCAGGGGCATCATCAGCAAACAAAAAATTTATAACAGACGTATCCAGATAAATTTTTGGCTTTTTCATTTATAGGCCTCCTCCTGCGCTTGATAGGCGCGGTTAATTAACCGCGCCTATGTGAGTTCTTATTTCCTGATAAAAAACTCCACCCTTCTATTTCTCGAGCGGTAGTCATTCTTCTTCTCCCGGCTCATTCCCGCTGTGATCATTTTATAAGGCCGGCTTTCCCCATAACCTAAAGATGTCAGTATCTTCTGTTCAATGTCATTTTCCACAAGGTAATTGTAAACTGACTTTGCCCTTCTCTCCGACAGTTTCTGGTTGTAATCCGCGGTCGGCCCCGGCACATCGTCCGTATGGCCGCTTACCTCAATGCGGTATTTATCGGTGATGCCGTACTTTTGCCGGTCGGACAAGATTTTACGGATAATGAAAATAACCTTATCCAGGTTCTTCTTGCCTTCCGCGGTAATATCCGCGCGGTCGGTGGCAAAGCGGATACTGCTGACCCGGATTCTCAAACCCTCAGGAGTTTTCTCCACCAATACGCCTACGGAAATATCTTTTGACAGGCTCGTTTTATTTCCCAGGGTATCATTTACCGAAAGCTGCGCGGTATAATCCTGCACCGCTTCTACCATATCTTCTTTATCATCCCCTGTGCCGTCCCATTGGATCAATTGCTTAACGGGGCCCTGGCCTGTAAATTTCTTAAAAACGCCGCCTGATTCTCCATTCTCCATTTTCTTGTAAACAGCCGCTTCCCAATCCTTAACACCAGAAAAATCCGCGATCGCCAGATTCATAAACAAGATATCGTCTTCACCGTCCCCATCCGGGGTAAAGAGATCGGGAGAAACTGTCCACTTGACTTCCGGCGGGGTTTTATCAAAAACAATATTTGAAATCACCGCAAAGGCGATATTCCCGCTCGCGAATTCGCAGTGCATTTCCGCGGAATAAATTCCATCTCCAGTAAAATCACCGTTTTCACTCTTGCCATCCCAGAATATAGCCCTGTCAATTCCTTTCTCTTTCGAAAATTGCTTTACTATTTTCCCTGAAGCATCCAGTATATCCAATACAGAAAGCTGCAGGTCCGTCGTTTGCGATAGAGAAGCGCTAAAAGTAATTTTATGAGGAGAAGCATCGCCGTTGACAGAAAAAGATTTTGTGTCGCCATTCATCGCTAGCTTTTCAAAGCTTCTTACCAATTTAAAATCAATTTTTCGAACAATTTTATTTTTCGCGATGTCCGTTGAAGTGATTTGATAGGAATAATTTCCTTCTGCCGCAGAATTTCCCTTCTCATCTGTGCCGTCCCACGTCAATTCTTTCGGGACCGCGCCTGTACAGCGGTAAATCCGAACCGGCTTTCCAGAAGCATCGCTAATGAGCGCTTCGGTTGAATCCGCCTTATCGTTTTCGCTCTTCTGACTGAATGTAATGGTTTCTTTATTGCCGTCACCGTTGGGTGAGAAAATAGGATTGTCAGCTTTTACTTCCAGCTTTGGGGCATTCCGCTTGATCTGGATCGTTTTCTTCGCTGAAAGGGGCTCATCCCCGTAATTGTATTTTACCTTCAGAGTATAGTTATAATTTCCGTCCGGCAAAGGCGTCCCAACATCGTCCTTTCCATCCCAGACAATCCGGTCGATCCATTTGTCCGATTTTACGCTTTTGACTACCCTGTTGTTCTGATCTATCTCAAATATAAAAGAAACAACCCCTTCTTTTGAAGTGGCCGTCGGAGTAAAGACAGCTTTCAGATTGGCCTCCTTGTTCTCAGGAGAAATGGCCAGAACATCGCTTTGAACAGCCGTTTTGTCTAAACCGGTTTTGAGAAGGATGTCTTTTACCTCTTTCCGGCTTTTATTGCCCAGATCATCCGACCCTTCTATAATATAAACATAATTGCCTTCCGGGAGGGGCTTCAGGTCTTTGTCCAGGCCATTCCAGACAAAATTGGCCGAAAAATCCTTTCTACTCGATTTATTGTAATAAACAATATTGCCGGAATTGTCCATTATTTTGGTTTCCAGAATATCGCTATCATCTCCCTGCGCGCTCTGGGTAAAGGTAAGCGTACTTTGCTTTCCATTCGGTGAAAAGGCCAGAAAATCAGATTTAACAGCAATAATCGGAGGGGTAGTCCTCACACGAATAGTTTTTTTGTCCGTTTTCGGGTGGTTGCCGCTGTCAAAAAAGAGCTCCAATTCATAATTGTAATTTCCGTCCGGCAAGAGCTTATTGTTCTTGTCCTTGCCGTCCCAGGCCAGCTCTCCGGGAAGGGCCTGCGCGCCCGTTAATTCCTTTACAATATTGCCTGCCGGATCCATAATCCGGAGGCTCCATTTTTCCAATCCCTTCGCGTCAGACACTTTCATTTTAAAAAGAGCGCTGTCCTTTACGCCATCACTGTTCGGCGAAATACCGCCCAGATTGGCTTCCAGCTCAGCCTTTTGGTAAGCAATGACCAGATGAATATTACCGATCAGGCTCTCTGTTTTATTGCCGGCCGCGTCAGATGCGGCTATAGAAAAAGAATAAACCCCTTCGGGAACCGCTTTTCCATTGTTGTCTTTGCCATCCCACGCGATTTTTTCCGGCGCCTTTCCCTCATAAGAATACGCCCTGACCACATTGCTCTGAACGTCTCTTACTAAAGCCTCAATCTTATCTCCAGATCCAATGTCAGCGCTCTTGACAGAAAAAGCCATCTCGTCTTTTACGCCATCTCCATTAGGAGAAAAAATCAGGGTTTGAGGAACTGCTTCTACCTTCGGCAAAACAGTATCAATGATAATTCTCCCCGCCTCTGTTTCATTGGTATTTTTGTTGTCATCCCAGGCCGTAAGAATATAAGAATATTCGCCGTCCGGCAGCCGCACACCGTTTTCGTCCTGGCCATTCCAGGAAAGCTCAGCGGGAATCTCCACCTGCTCTTTCCTGGAGAAAATCTGTCCGATCGCCTTCTGGACCGTCAGGCTCTTGATCTGCAGTTTATCCATACTCTTATAGGTTTTGACAATCCTTTTGTTCGAATCCAGGACTTTTACTTTCCAGCCGTCCACCAATTTATTGTCCTTTACCCGAAGGGAAAGTTTGATTTCGTCCTGTGTCCCGTCAAAATTGGGTGAAAAAGCGCTGAAATCCGGTACAGCCTTCAATTCCGGTTTCTGGTCATCGTAATAGCCAAAAGCCACGCTCAAATTGATAAAATGAGCCAGTTCACTCTTGCCGTTAAAAGTCTGGTTTTGAATTCCATAAGATAAATCTATATCGGTAGCGTTTTCAAGCTTTTCATTGCCGCTTTTGATCTGAAGGGTTTCCAGCTTAAAATTAGTATTGTCAAATTTGACCTTGGCGGAAATACCGACACCGGCGAACAAGGGGCCGATTCCGGTAATTCCAAAACTATCTGAAGAAAGCGAATAGCCCAGGCGGATTTTCAGAAAATCAAAGAGGTTGTTCTCCATCCCGACATTGAGCGCCAGATTGATAGGGTTAAACGGAAGAAAAACGTCGCCCAGAAGCTTCAGCTTGTACCCGTCCAGTTTGACAGCGTAAAAAGAAACCCCGCCGCCGATGCCCAATCCCGGAAAAGAATCATTCGTGCCCAGAGTAATGGTTTTGCCTATATTCTTCAGGACCAATCCAAAAGATGGATCTAAAAACCCAAGTCCCTTCGCGTCGGAAGATGAAATTTTAATGATCCCCATATCGAGCCCAAGCTGCCAGTCAGAATTGGTAAAAGCGTTTGCGCTATTGATTTTAATGCCGGCGCCCCAGAAAAGGTCTTCCGTAATGGGTTTAGCAATGGAAATCCCGGCGCCCAGAAGGCTCTTTAATCCGTTTGAATCGGCCGAGGAAAGAAAAATCCCGTTTATGGAAAATACCCCGAAGTCGGAAGGATACGCAAAAGCGGGCATCAGAAGAAAGCTGTCACTCCCCAGCCCTCCCAGAGAGAGGCTCGCCGCCATTCGCTTTGCGTTGCCCAGGCTGGCCGGGTTAAATGAAGTGCCATCTATACTGCCCATTTCTGAAATGCCGGTATAACCCAATGAAAATTCTTTCACACCGCTGCCCGCATAGATATACTGCGAAGCCGGCAGTTGATTGGCCGCAAAGCCAACCACAACGGCAAATATTCCAATCACACCTAAAAACAATTTTAAAAAAGATTTCACAAACATCCCTCCCCACTATACTAAAACTAACTAATCTTAATTTCTTGCCCAAAAAAAGTCAAAGGATAGGCTATTAACATAAATTTTCCTTTTTAAAGGGGGCCGGGGGGGATTTATGGGCTATTCCCATATAAAAAAATATTTGATTTTTTTTAACTTAATTATTATCATTTGTTTTATAGAATACCAGACCGATTGAAAACGCCTTTTGCTGCCGCTTGATGTTTCTGCATAGGGACTAATAAAGCTTTTTGCAAAAATATCATAAAATAACGCACCCAAGAGGATAAAAGGAGGGTTTTCAAATATGGTCGGTAATCTGGTGTTTGTCATTGTTTTCTTTTCGGTTCTGATTATTCTCGCTTTATTTTTAGGCCGTTATATGGGCAGGGTTTTTAGCGGCGAAAATTTATTCTTTTCTCCGGTTTTAATGCCTCTGGAAAAGCTCATATACCGTATTTGCGCTATTGACCCAACGGAAGAAATGAACTGGAAAAAGTACGCATTTTCTCTTATTCTTTTCAATATTTTTGGAATGTTGCTGTTGTTTATTCTACAGTTGATCCAGGGTTTCCTTCCGTTTAATCCGCAAAATTTTGGCGCGGTCAGATGGGACACAGCGCTTAATACAGCCATATCTTTTATGACCAACACCAACTGGCAGTCTTATTCCGGGGAATCCACAATGAGCTATCTGATCCAGATGGCAGGCCTTACCGTACAGAATTTTGTATCAGCGGCTACAGGTTTTAGTGCCGCGCTGGCGCTATTTCGTGGTTTTACTCAGAAAAATTCCAACACCATCGGTAATTTTTGGGTAGATTTGACTCGTTCTATCCTTTATGTTCTTATTCCGCTTTCAATTGTACTATCATTGGTATTAGTTTCCCAGGGTGTTGTACAAACGTTCGGCAGTTATGTTCATGCAAAAACATTGCAGGGAAAAGAGCAGATCATTGCTATCGGTCCAACCGCTTCCCAGGAAGCGATCAAAGAATTGGGAAATAACGGCGGTGGTTTTTTTAACGCAAATTCCGCACATCCTTTCGAAAACCCAAATTTTTTGACAAATTTTCTTGAGATGCTGGGACTGCTTCTTCTTCCATTCTCATTTCCATTTCTATTCGGCTATTTGCTCAAGAGCAAAAGAAAGGGAATCGTGATATTTATGGCTATGTTTATTCTACTGGCAGCAGGCATTATCATAGCTGCCTATTTTGAATTCAAGAGCAACCCCAATCTGGTGAAATTGGGCATTATAAATGGCATAAATATGGAAGGAAAGGAAACACGGTTTGGGGTTTTCACTTCTGTTTTATTTAGCATTGCTACAACAGTCACTTCCACCGGCGCTGTAAATTCGATGCATGAAAGTATGCTGCCGATGACCGGCCTGATTCAGATGTTTAATATGGGAATTGGTGAAATTATTTTCGGCGGCGTGGGGGTGGGCATCATCAGTATGCTGTTTTATGCTTTTATGACGATGTATCTTGCGGGCCTCATGATCGGACGAACTCCTGAGATCTACAATAAAAAGCTGGAACCTTACGAAATGGTCATGACGCTCATCGGGATGCTTGTACCGCCGATCGGCGTATTAATATTCTCATCCGCCGCCTGTGTGCTTCCGGCAGGACTGTCCAGCCTGAATAATTCTGGTCCGCGCGGTTTATCAGAAATTCTCTACAATTTTGCTTCTCCCTTTGGGAATAACGGCTCCGCGTTCGCCGGAATGAACGCAAACACGGTTTTCTACAATTTGGCTGCCGGGATCGCTATGCTGGTGGGCCGCTTCGCGACGATCATTCCCGCGCTGGCTATTGCCGGATCTCTGGCACAGAAGAAAATCGTTGCGGATACTCCGGCGACATTCCAGGCGACTACGCCGCTTTTTGTAGTAATGCTGGTATTTATTATCATTGTCTTTGGCGGTCTGACCTTCTTTATGCCGCTTGTGCTTGGGCCTGTATTAGACCATCTTTTTATGAACGCTGGAAAATTATTTTAGGGGAAAAATATGGCTGCAGTTAAGACAAATAAATTGGATTGGAAGTCAATACTTCCTGAAGCATTGAAAGAATCTTTTGAGAAATTAAACCCGGTTTTGCTCTCCCGGAACCCGGTCATGCTGGTCGTTGAAATCGGATCTATTATTACAACTATAATTACCATCAACGATATTTTGAACAAACAGCCCTTCAGCTTTAATTTGAATATTTCCATCTGGCTCTGGTTCACAGTCCTCTTTTCAAATTTCGCTGAGTCGATCGCCGAAAGCCGGGGAAAGGCGCAGACCGAGGCTTTAAAAAGTACCCGCAGTACTTCTATGGCGAAAAAGATTTCGGACAAAGCCACTGCCGCAAAGCCCGGGGAGATTTTGGAAATTCCCGCGCTCAATTTGCGGAAAGGCGATTTTGTACTGATCCGTAAGGGCGAATTGATCCCGGGTGACGGCGAGATTGCGGAAGGAACAGCGCTGGTAGATGAATCGGCCATTACCGGAGAATCCGCTCCTGTGATACGCGAATCAGGCGGAGACCGAAGCGGTGTGACCGGAGGAACGAAGATCATAGAGGGAACAATAAAGGTTAGAATTACCAATGACCCCGGCGAAAGCTTTCTGGACACGATGATTTCGATGGTGGAATCCGCTAAAAGGCAGAAAACACCGAATGAAATTGCTCTGGAAATCCTGTTGATCGGATTAACAATATTATTTATTGTCGTTGTTGTTACCCTCATTCTTTACAACAGATATTCCGGCGTGATAGTCACAGTACCGATTCTAGTCTCCCTTCTGGTCTGCCTGATGCCCACAACTATTGGCGCACTGCTTCCCGCGATCGGGATCGCCGGTATGGACCGGCTGATAGAAAAGAATGTGATTGCCCTTTCCGGCCGAGCTGTGGAAGCATCCGGAGATGTGAGCATGGTCCTTCTGGATAAGACCGGTACCATTACGCTTGGGAATAGAATGGCCAGGAAATTCATTCCGGCGGAAGGCGTTACTCAACAAAACCTGGCTGAAAAGGCCTTGTATGCTTCTCTGGCTGATGAAACACCCGAGGGCAGGAGCATACTGACTCTGGCGAAGGAAACTCTGCAGATACGCGGCCGGGATATAAAGACGCCGCAAAACGCGAGGTTTATTCCTTTTACACCGGAAAGCAGGATGAGCGGAGTGGATATTGGTGAAAACAGAATCCGCAAAGGCTCTTATGAAGCGATGGAATCCTATATTGTGTCCCAGGGCGGAAGTATTGATAATTCAGTGAAAATGAGTGTTAAGGATATATCGGCAAAAGGCGGAACACCACTTGTGGTTGCCGAAAACGAAAAGGTTCTGGGAGTAATCCGGCTGACCGATATTTTGAAAGTGGGAATAAAAGAACGATTGGCGCATCTCCGCAAAATAGGAATCAAGTCTATTATGATCACCGGAGACAATCAGCTGACGGCCGCCACGATAGCCGCAGAAGCCGGGATTGATGACTTTATTGCCCAGGCACGGCCGGAGACCAAGCTGGAAATGATCCGGAAGTATCAGGCGGAGGGTTTCCTGGTGGCAATGATCGGCGATGGAACCAATGACGCTCCTGCTCTGGCGCAAGCGGATGTAGCGGTTGCCATGAATGCCGGAACGCAGGTAGCGAGGGAAGCCGCAAATATGATCGATCTGGACTCAAACCCCACGAAGCTTCTGGATATAGTTGAAATAGGCAAAGAGATTTTGATCACAAGAGGAGCGCTGACCACATTCAGTATCGCCAACGATGTAGCGAAGTATTTCGCGATTGTTCCGGCAATGTTTGTCTCAGTTTTCCCGATGCTGGGTATTCTGAATATTATGCGTCTTAGCAGCCCTGAATCAGCAGTACTTTCCGCGGTCATATTCAACGCGATTATCATTCCAATACTGATACCGCTTGCACTGCGGGGTGTAAAGTATAAAACTCAATCAGCAGTTTCATTGTTGTGGAGAAATCTTGTAATATATGGCTTCGGTGGATTAGTTCTGCCGTTTCCAGGAATCAAGATCATTGATATGATGATTGGTTTGTTCCTGTAGAGGCGCACGGCCGTGCGCCTCTACAGGAACAAACCAATCATCATATCAATGATCTTGATTCCTGGAAACGGCAGAACTAATCCACCGAAGCCATATATTACAAGATTTCTCCACAACAATGAAACTGCTGATTGAGTTTTATACTTTACACCCCGCAGTGCAAGCGGTATCAGTATTGGAATGATAATCGCGTTGAATATGACCGCGGAAAGTACTGCTGATTCAGGGCTGCTAAGACGCATAATATTCAGAATACCCAGCATCGGGAAAACTGAGACAAACATTGCCGGAACAATCGCGAAATACTTCGCTACATCGTTGGCGATACTGAATGTGGTCAGCGCTCCTCTTGTGATCAAAATCTCTTTGCCTATTTCAACTATATCCAGAAGCTTCGTGGGGTTTGAGTCCAGATCGATCATATTTGCGGCTTCCCTCGCTACCTGCGTTCCGGCATTCATGGCAACCGCTACATCCGCTTGCGCCAGAGCAGGAGCGTCATTGGTTCCATCGCCGATCATTGCCACCAGGAAACCCTCCGCCTGATACTTCCGGATCATTTCCAGCTTGGTCTCCGGCCGTGCCTGGGCAATAAAGTCATCAATCCCGGCTTCTGCGGCTATCGTGGCGGCCGTCAGCTGATTGTCTCCGGTGATCATAATAGACTTGATTCCTATTTTGCGGAGATGCGCCAATCGTTCTTTTATTCCCACTTTCAAAATATCGGTCAGCCGGATTACTCCCAGAACCTTTTCGTTTTCGGCAACCACAAGTGGTGTTCCGCCTTTTGCCGATATATCCTTAACACTCATTTTCACTGAATTATCAATACTTCCGCCCTGGGACACAATATAGGATTCCATCGCTTCATAAGAGCCTTTGCGGATTCTGTTTTCACCAATATCCACTCCGCTCATCCTGCTTTCCGGTGTAAAAGGAATAAACCTCGCGTTTTGCGGCGTCTTTATATCCCGGCCGCGTATCTGCAGAGTTTCCTTCGCCAGAGTCAGTATGCTCCTGCCCTCGGGTGTTTCATCAGCCAGAGAAGCATACAAGGCCTTTTCAGCCAGGTTTTGTTGAGTAACGCCTTCCGCCGGAATGAATTTCCTGGCCATTCTATTCCCAAGCGTAATGGTACCGGTCTTATCCAGAAGGACCATGCTCACATCTCCGGATGCTTCCACAGCTCGGCCGGAAAGGGCAATCACATTCTTTTCTATCAGCCGGTCCATACCGGCGATCCCGATCGCGGGAAGCAGTGCGCCAATAGTTGTGGGCATCAGGCAGACCAGAAGGGAGACTAGAATCGGTACTGTGACTATCACGCCGGAATATCTGTTGTAAAGAATGAGGGTAACAACAACGACAATAAATAATATTGTTAATCCGATCAACAGGATTTCCAGAGCAATTTCATTCGGTGTTTTCTGCCTTTTAGCGGATTCCACCATCGAAATCATCGTGTCCAGAAAGCTTTCGCCGGGGTCATTGGTAATTCTAACCTTTATTGTTCCCTCTATGATCTTCGTTCCTCCGGTCACACCGCTTCGGTCTCCGCCTGATTCGCGTATCACAGGAGCGGATTCTCCGGTAATGGCCGATTCATCTACCAGCGCTGTTCCTTCCGCAATCTCGCCGTCACCCGGGATCAATTCGCCCTTACGGATCAGTACAAAATCGCCTTTCCGCAAATTGAGCGCGGGAATTTCCAAAATCTCCCCGGGCTTTGCGGCAGTGGCTTTGTCCGAAATCTTTTTCGCCATAGAAGTACTGCGGGTACTTTTTAAAGCCTCGGTCTGCGCCTTTCCCCGGCTTTCGGCGATCGACTCAGCGAAATTTGAAAAGAGGACTGTGAACCAGAGCCAGATGGAAATATTCAAATTAAAGCTGAAGGGCTGTTTGTTCAAAATATCGTTGATGGTAATTATAGTTGTAATAATAGATCCGATTTCAACGACCAGCATGACCGGGTTCCGGGAGAGCAAAACCGGGTTTAATTTCTCAAAAGATTCTTTCAATGCTTCAGGAAGTATTGACTTCCAATCCAATTTATTTGTCTTAACTGCAGCCATATTTTTCCCCTAAAATAATTTTCCAGCGTTCATAAAAAGATGGTCTAATACAGGCCCAAGCACAAGCGGCATAAAGAAGGTCAGACCGCCAAAGACAATGATAATAAATACCAGCATTACTACAAAAAGCGGCGTAGTCGCCTGGAATGTCGCCGGAGTATCCGCAACGATTTTCTTCTGTGCCAGAGATCCGGCAATAGCCAGCGCGGGAATGATCGTCGCGAAGCGGCCCACCAGCATAGCGATCCCGGCAGCCAAATTGTAGAAAACCGTGTTTGCGTTCATTCCGGCGAACGCGGAGCCGTTATTCCCAAAGGGAGAAGCAAAATTGTAGAGAATTTCTGATAAACCGCGCGGACCAGAATTATTCAGGCTGGACAGTCCTGCCGGAAGCACACAGGCGGCGGATGAGAATATTAATACGCCGATCGGCGGTACAAGCATCCCGATGAGCGTCATGACCATTTCGTAAGGTTCCAGCTTTTTATTGTAGATCTCAGGAGTTCGTCCGATCATGAGGCCCGCAAGATACATCGTCATAAAAGCATAAAACAGCATACTGATGATGCCCACCCCCACGCCGCCGAAAATAATTTCACCAATTCCCATATTAAACATCTGAATCAGGCCGGTCATCGGCAGCATACTTTCATGCATCGAATTTACAGCGCCGGTGGAAGTGACTGTTGTAGCAATGCTAAATAAAACAGAAGTGAAAACCCCAAACCGTGTTTCCTTTCCTTCCATATTTATGCCATTTATAATGCCCAATTTCACCAGATTGGGGTTGCTCTTGAATTCAAAATAGGCAGCTATGATAATGCCTGCTGCCAGTAGAATAAACATAGCCATAAATATCACGATTCCCTTTCTTTTGCTCTTGAGCAAATAGCCGAATAGAAATGGAAATGAGAATGGAAGAAGAAGCAGTCCCAGCATCTCAAGAAAATTTGTCAAAAAATTTGGGTTTTCGAAAGGATGTGCGGAATTTGCGTTAAAAAAACCACCGCCGTTATTTCCCAATTCTTTGATCGCTTCCTGGGAAGCGGTTGGACCGATAGCAATGATCTGCTCTTTTCCCTGCAATGTTTTTGCATGAACATAACTGCCGAACGTTTGTACAACACCCTGGGAAACTAATACCAATGATAGTACAATTGAAAGCGGAATAAGAACATAAAGGATAGAACGAGTCAAATCTACCCAAAAATTACCGATGGTGTTGGAATTTTTCTGAGTAAAACCACGAAATAGCGCCAGCGCGGCACTAAAACCTGTAGCCGCTGATACAAAATTCTGTACGGTAAGGCCTGCCATCTGGATCAGATAGCTCATTGTGGATTCCCCGGAATAAGACTGCCAGTTGGTGTTGGTCATAAAAGATATGGCTGTATTAAGCGCTGTGTCCCATCTGACCGCGCCAAAATTTTGCGGATTAAACGGAAGGAAACCCTGGATCAACTGTAGAATAAACAACAGCAACATTCCAAAAATATTGAAAAGAATAAGAGAAAATGCGTACTTTTTCCAGTTCATTTCTTCCGTTGGGTCAATAGCGCAAATACGGTATATGAGCTTTTCCAGAGGCATTAAAACCGGAGAAAAGAATAAATTTTCGCCGCTAAAAACCCTGCCCATATAACGGCCTAAAAATAAAGCGAGAATAATCAGAACCGAAAAGAAAACAATGACAAACACCAGATTACCGACCATATTTGAAAACCCTCCTTTTATCCTCTTGGGTGCGTTATTTTATGATATTTTTGCAAAAAGCTTTATTAGTCCCTATGCAGAAACATCAAGCGGCAGCAAAAGGCGTTTTCAATCGGTCTGGTATTCTATAAAACAAATGATAATAATTAAGTTAAAAAAAATCAAATATTTTTTTATATGGGAATAGCCCATAAATCCCCCCCGGCCCCCTTTAAAAAGGAAAATTTATGTTAATAGCCTATCCTTTGACTTTTTTTGGGCAAGAAATTAAGATTAGTTAGTTTTAGTATAGTGGGGAGGGATGTTTGTGAAATCTTTTTTAAAATTGTTTTTAGGTGTGATTGGAATATTTGCCGTTGTGGTTGGCTTTGCGGCCAATCAACTGCCGGCTTCGCAGTATATCTATGCGGGCAGCGGTGTGAAAGAATTTTCATTGGGTTATACCGGCATTTCAGAAATGGGCAGTATAGATGGCACTTCATTTAACCCGGCCAGCCTGGGCAACGCAAAGCGAATGGCGGCGAGCCTCTCTCTGGGAGGGCTGGGGAGTGACAGCTTTCTTCTGATGCCCGCTTTTGCGTATCCTTCCGACTTCGGGGTATTTTCCATAAACGGGATTTTTCTTTCCTCGGCCGATTCAAACGGATTAAAGAGCCTTCTGGGCGCCGGGATTTCCATTGCTAAACCCATTACGGAAGACCTTTTCTGGGGCGCCGGCATTAAAATCAATAGCGCAAACGCTTTTACCAATTCTGACTGGCAGCTTGGGCTCGATATGGGGATCATTAAAATTTCATCTTCCGACGCGAAGGGACTTGGGTTTTTAGATCCATCTTTTGGATTGGTCCTGAAGAATATAGGCAAAACCATTACTCTGGGCACGAATGATTCTTTTCCGGGATTGGGCATCGGCGGCGGGGTTTCTTTTTACGCTGTCAAACTGGACGGGTACAAGCTGAAGCTTCTGGGCGACGTTTTTCTTCCGTTTAACCCTATCAATCTGGCGCTCAATGTCGGGATGGAGAACAACCTCTTTGATTTTCTGAAAATCCGCCTGGGCTATTCGCTTTCTTCAGATAGTTTTGGAATTACCGGAATCGGCCCCTTGTTCGCCGGTGTCGGTATTTCCGCCAAGGTCAAATTTGACAATACTAATTTTAAGCTGGAAACCCTTCAGATCAAAAGCGGCAATGAAAAGCTTGAAAACGCTACCGATATAGATTTATCTTATGGAATTCAAAACCAGACTTTTAACGGCAAGAGTGAACTGGCTCATTTTATCAATTTGAGCGTGGCTTTTGGCTATTACGATGACCAGAAACCGGAATTGAAGGCTGTACCGGATTTCAGCGCTTTTTCACCCAATTTTGACGGGACACAGGACGAAATCAAACTTTCCCTTCGGGTAAAGGACAATAAATTGGTGGACGGCTGGAAAGTAAAAGTCCTGGATTCGAACAAAAGGATTGTCAAAACCTATAAGAGTATGGATAAACTGCAGATCAAGAGCCTGACGGTCCAGAAGGCGATCGGACAGATTTTCTCCAGGAAAGAGCAGGTGGAGATTCCCGCTGAGCTTTCCTGGAATGGCCAGGACGAAAACGGTGTGCGGCTGCCGGACGGCGAATATTCTTATATTCTTACGGCCTGGGATGACAACAAAAATACCAATGAAACAGAGGCGGGGAGAATTATCATTGATACTGTTTTGCCGAAGGTAGAAGCAGTTCCTCAAACCCTGATTTTTTCTCCTAATGGAGATGGCGTAAAAGACGAGATGGCTTTTTCTGTCAAGAGCGCTGACATTGGATCTGGAGATAAGATTGAGGCTTTAGTAAGAGACGTTCAGAGCAATGTGGTCAGGGCGTATTCTTATGAGGGAAAGGCGCCGGAAAAAATCGCGTGGGATGGCAAAGACAACAATGGAAAAGCGGTTCCCGAAGGGGTTTATTCTTTTTCTATAGCCGCATCTGACGCGGCCGGCAATAAAACAGAGAGCCTGATCGGTAATATTCATCTGGTCATTGCTTACCAAAAGGCTGAGCTGGAAGCCAATCTGGGCGGTATTTCGCCGAACAGTGATGGCGTAAAGGACAGCGCTCTTTTTAAAATGAAAGTGTCTGACGCGAAGGGATTGGAAAAATGGAGCCTCCGGATTATGGATCCGGCAGGCAATATTGTAAAGGAATTAACGGGCGCGCAGGCCCTTCCCGGAGAGCTGGCCTGGGACGGCAAGGACAAGAACAATAAGCTCTTGCCGGACGGAAATTACAATTATGAATTGGAGCTCTTTTTTGACAGCGGCAACCACCCGAAAACGGACAAAAAAACTATTCGTGTGAGGACTACCCCTCCGATTATTGCTGTTAAATCTGATTTTCTGGCCTTTTCACCGAATGGAAAGCAAAGTACGCTTACCTTTACCCAGAGCGCGCAGGGAGATGATAGCGATATTCTGGAAACCAAAATAATGGACAATTCCGGCAATATTGTTTATTACAATAAATCGAGTAGAAAGGATTTTTCGGCCAATTTTGTCTGGAATGGCCTGGACAAAGACCTGAAGCCCCTCCCGGAAGGCAATTATGTTTATATTATAGAAGGGTCGGATGATCTGGGCAATAAAAGCCGGAAAGAGGTAAAAGACATCCTTCTCAAAACCGGTTTAGACAAAACGGCTGTTCAAAGCGATGTTCTGGCCATTTCTCCTGAGAACAAGGAGGCCAATCTGAAAGCTGTCTTTACTCCGACGGCCACTTCAAAAGAAGGGGTTGTTTCTTTTATATTTGAGATAGATCAGAACAACAGGGTAGTCAAAAGCGTAAAATCGGACAAATGGATCGACCGGATTGTCTGGGATGGAAAGGACGATGTTGGGACGCCTTTGCCGGACGGAAATTATAACTATACTCTGAAGGTAAAATACAATTACGGGGATGAGCCCCTTTCAGCGAAGAAAACGATCCAGATCAAGCGGAATGCCCCAAAGCTGGAAGTAAAAGCTGACAATCCTATTTTCTCACCCAACGGTGACGGCAATAAAGAAACCATTACATTCAGTCAGAAGAGCGAAAACGATAAGGCGGATTCAACCGAAGCGCTCATTAGCGATGCTTCTGGAAAGCCGGTTCGGATTTACCGCTGTACAGGCGCGGTCCCGAAAGAATTGACGTGGGACGGCACAGATGAGAAGGGAAATTCTGCGGCAGAAGGAAATTATTCCTATCAAATCACTTCAACGGACATCGCGAAAAATAAAATTGTTCGAAAAATTGATTTTAAATTGGTAAGAAGCTTTGAAAAGCTAGCGATGAATGGCGACACAAAATCTTTTTCTGTCAACGGCGATGCTTCTCCTCATAAAATTACTTTTAGCGCTTCTCTATCGCAAACGACGGACCTGCAGCTTTCTGTATTGGATATACTGGATGCTTCAGGGAAAATAGTAAAGCAATTTTCGAAAGAGAAAGGAATTGACAGGGCTATATTCTGGGATGGCAAGAGTGAAAACGGTGATTTTACTGGAGATGGAATTTATTCCGCGGAAATGCACTGCGAATTCGCGAGCGGGAATATCGCCTTTGCGGTGATTTCAAATATTGTTTTTGATAAAACCCCGCCGGAAGTCAAGTGGACAGTTTCTCCCGATCTCTTTACCCCGGATGGGGACGGTGAAGACGATATCTTGTTTATGAATCTGGCGATCGCGGATTTTTCTGGTGTTAAGGATTGGGAAGCGGCTGTTTACAAGAAAATGGAGAATGGAGAATCAGGCGGCGTTTTTAAGAAATTTACAGGCCAGGGCCCCGTTAAGCAATTGATCCAATGGGACGGCACAGGGGATGATAAAGAAGATATGGTAGAAGCGGTGCAGGATTATACCGCGCAGCTTTCGGTAAATGATACCCTGGGAAATAAAACGAGCCTGTCAAAAGATATTTCCGTAGGCGTATTGGTGGAGAAAACTCCTGAGGGTTTGAGAATCCGGGTCAGCAGTATCCGCTTTGCCACCGACCGCGCGGATATTACCGCGGAAGGCAAGAAGAACCTGGATAAGGTTATTTTCATTATCCGTAAAATCTTGTCCGACCGGCAAAAGTACGGCATCACCGATAAATACCGCATTGAGGTAAGCGGCCATACGGACGATGTGCCGGGGCCGACCGCGGATTACAACCAGAAACTGTCGGAGAGAAGGGCAAAGTCAGTTTACAATTACCTTGTGGAAAATGACATTGAACAGAAGATACTGACATCTTTAGGTTATGGGGAAAGCCGGCCTTATAAAATGATCACAGCGGGAATGAGCCGGGAGAAGAAGAATGACTACCGCTCGAGAAATAGAAGGGTGGAGTTTTTTATCAGGAAATAAGAACTCACATAGGCGCGGTTAATTAACCGCGCCTATCAAGCGCAGGAGGAGGCCTATAAATGAAAAAGCCAAAAATTTATCTGGATACGTCTGTTATAAATTTTTTGTTTGCTGATGATGCCCCTGATTTTAAAAGAATAACTATTGATTTCTTTGAAAACTATTTTGTTCACTATGAAGTTTATATTTCTGATATTGTTCTTCTGGAAATAAATAAAACAAATGATGACGTTAAAAAACAAGAACTTCTTCAAGTTATCGATGATTATCCTTTTATAATTCTCGAAGTTCAAAGAGACAAACGGATTCTCCACCTTTCCGAATTGTATATCAAAGAAAAAGTTATTCCGGAGAAAAAAACAGAAGACGCCAAGCATATTGCTATTTGTACTGTTTTTGAATTGGATATATTGTTATCATGGAATTTTAAACATCTTGCTAATATTCATAAAGAAGCGTTTATAAACGCAATCAATGAAAAAGAAGGGTATTGGAAAAAATTAAATTTAATGAGTCCATTGGAGGCGCTTTATGAAGACTAAAAGTTTTGTTTCTAAATCGTTAAAAGAAATCTGGGAGATTAAAGACAGAATTTACCAGGAAACTAAAAAAATGAATTCACAAGAATACGATTATTATCTGGATAGTAATACTCGCGAATTAAAAAATAGATACAAAAATAAAATCAAAAAAAACATCTAACTTCAACAGGAGGAAAAATATGTCTGAAAACAATGACTTATGTACAAAAAGGGGGAAAAACATGAATAACAATGGGTTTATGGGCGGAGTTTATTTTATGACCATCGTGGGCGCGGCGATTTATTTTATCCAGCATTCAACCTCATTCTGGGGCGGCGTGCTTGGCCTTCTTAAGGCGCTGATATGGCCTCTGCTTGTCATTTACAAGGCGCTGGAACTTCTGAAGATGTAAAAATGGCTGCTAATAGCTATTAGCTGATAGGCGCGGTTAATTAACCGCGCCTATCAAGCGCGGAGAAGAGAAAAAACATTGAAATGAAAATCAAGGGGGGAAAATGAAGATTTCAAAAAGAGCTTTTGCGTTTTTTGCCTTAGCTTCTGTTTTTGTCTTATTGTCCGTCACATTGTTCGCTGAAGTTTTTAGGACCGCGAATTCAAAAACAAATATCTGTATTCTTACCTATGAAACGGCGTTTAAGAAAAATCTTACGGCTGTTCTCATTCAAGATTTCAAGGCTAAAGGAATGAACGTTACGGTGGATACGGTTTCCAATGGCTCAAATTATAAAGCCTCTGACTATAACGCTGTTATTTTATTGTCGGCTGTGCAGGCGTTTGGTCCCTTGCCGAAAACAACGGAATACATTATCAAGAATAAATATTCCAGCAATATTATTTACTTTTCTACTTACTCGATGTTTAACCTTCCTTATGGTTTTTCGCTGGACAAGAAAAAAATTGACGCGGTTACTTCAGCCTCTGTCAGTAGTGATAAAAAAGTACTGGAAGAGGCGAAAAATAAAATTGTTGAAAGGGCCATGAAAGTTTTAAACAAATAAAGGGGGTTAAGAAATTTGACACAGGGGTAAATAAATGATATATTTTTTAAAAAGAGATTTCATTTACGAGGTAAAAAACATGGATGCTGTGGTGAGCCTGACATTTCCCGAAGAGATTCTTCTCTCTTTGCGTGAAACAGAAGATGATTTTAAAGAGAGCTAAAAAGAATTGCCGCTTTAACTTATTATAAGGAAAAGAAGCTTTCATTGGGGCAATGCGCCGCTTTGGCGGAATCCACAGAAGAAGAATTAAGAAAAGATTTTTCGAATGCAAGTAATTGTTGATTCCAGCCCGATTATTTCCTTAGCTTCTGTTAATCAGCTTCATTTACTGGAAAAGTTATATCAAAAAGTCATTATTCCAAAAGCTGTCTATGATGAAATTTATTTTAAAGAACATTCTAATATTATTTCCTCAGCGATCGATGGAGAGAAATATATTGAAGTAAAAAATGTAAAAAACATTGAAGCCGAAAATCTTTTTTCAACAGCCCTTCATAAGGGGGAAGTCGAAGTAATGATTCTTTATCGGGAACTTCAAGCGGACTTATGTATCATAGACGATTACCTGGCTAGAAAATACGCTCAACCATTAAAAATAAAAGTGACGGGCACAATAGGAATCTTAATGGCCTCCAAAGAAAAAGGTTTTATAAAAGAATAATATTTGAAGAGGAAAACGGAGTTTATGCACGAAAAGATAATCATCAAGGGCGCGAAAGAGCACAATCTCAAGAATGTCAATGTAGAGATCCCTCGCAATAAACTGGTGGTTTTTACCGGGGTTTCTGGAAGCGGAAAGTCATCGCTGGCTTTTGACACGATTTACGCGGAAGGGGAGAGGCGCTACCTGGAATCGCTTTCCACCTACGCGCGCCAATTTCTCGGGAATATGCAGAAGCCCAATGTGGAATTTATTGAAGGGCTTTCACCGGCCATTTCCATTCAACAGCAGGGCGTGCACGGCAACCCCCGTTCGATTGTGGGAACAGTGACGGAGATTTATGACTACTTCCGGCTTCTGTGGGGGACTATCGGCACACCGACCTGCCCTGTCTGCGGCAAAAAGCTTGTGTCTACAACGGTGGATGAGATTGTGGATTCTCTTATGACGATGCCGCCGAAGACAAAATTTATGGTAATGGCCCCCGCGGTTCGCGGCAAAAAAGGCACTCATGCGGATGTTCTGGAGAATCTGAGAAAGGAAGGCCTGGGCCGGGTGCGTATTGACGGCGAAATGAAAGAATTAAGCGAAGAGATAAAATTGGAAAAGAATATCAAGCATAACATTGATATTGTTGTAGACCGGCTGGTCATGGATCAAAAAGAGAAGAGCCGTATTGCCGGCTCAGTAGAAACAGCCTTTCATTACGGCAATAGCCTCCTTTCAATTTATTGGCCGGATACAAATGAAGAAAAAATCTTTTCGCAGAAATACTACTGCGCGGAGCACAATGTCAGCTTTGAGGAAATTGAACCGAGAATGTTTTCCTTCAACGCGCCTTACGGGGCCTGTCCTGAGTGCAGCGGATTAGGCGAAAAACTGGAATTCGACGAGGAATTGCTGGTTGATTTTGAATTAAGTATTCATTCAGGAGCGCTGAAAAGCCATCCGCCCAGCCAGGCGCATTGGGGGTCTTTTCTGAAGGCGCTTTCCAAAAAGCACAAATTCTCTTTAGATACGCCTTACCGTGATCTGCCAAAAGAGATACGGAAGATTATTATGTATGGCGACTCTGAAAAAATTGATATCCATTACCAGAGTGAGCGGTTCAATTTTGAGACGAGCGCTTCTTACGAGGGCGTGATTCCCAATCTGAAAAGGCGCTATTTTGAAACACAGTCCCCCGGCATGCGGGAGTGGCTGGAACAATATATGAAGTCCATCGACTGCCCGCTTTGCCATGGAGAGCGGCTCAAGCAGGAAAGCCTTGCTGTAAAGGTGGACGGCAAAAGCATTATGGAAGTCACCCGGATGAATGTGCATGAGAGCTTTCAGTTTTTTGAGTCTTTGCCGCCAAAGCTTTCTGAAAGTGAAAAAATGATCGCCGAAAGAGTCCTCAATGAAATTAATAAGCGCCTGAAATTTATTCTGGATGTGGGCCTGGATTACCTGACTCTGAACCGCAAGGTCAGCACCATCTCCGGCGGGGAGTTTCAGCGCATCCGATTGGCTACACAGATTGGCTCCGGGCTCATGGGCGTTTTGTATGTCCTGGATGAACCCACTATCGGGCTTCATTCCCGGGATACGGACAAGCTGATCCGTACGCTGGAAAAACTGCGGGATTCCGGCAATACAGTTATTGTCGTCGAACATGATGAGGAAACCATTGCCCGTGCGGATTGGATTGTTGATATTGGGCCGGGAGCCGGAATTTATGGCGGTACTGTAGTCGCGGAAGGGACTTTTGAAGAAATAAAAAAGAATAAAAATTCTCTTACCGGGAAATATTTGTCCGGTTTGCTTTGCGTTGATATTCCCGCTGAAAGAAAAGAAGGCAATGGAAAATTCATAGAAGTATCAGGCGCATCAGAGCACAATCTCAAGAATATTACCGTAAAATTTCCGCTGGGTAAATTTACCGCTGTGACAGGCGTGAGCGGAAGCGGCAAGTCCACACTGGTAAATGATATTCTCTACAACGCTGTCAGCAAAGCGATCTACCATTCCAGGACCGAACCGGGAAAGCATAAAGCGATCAAAGGCATTGAAAATATTGATAAAATTATTGATATTGACCAGAGTCCCATCGGGCGTACCCCGAGAAGCAACCCGGCGACTTACACGGGCGTCTTTACGGAGGTCCGCGATCTTTTTACCAATCTGCCGGAAGCCAAAGCCCGAGGCTACAAAGCCGGCCGGTTTTCCTTCAATGTAAAGGGCGGACGCTGCGAAGCCTGCGAAGGTGACGGCGTGATCAAAGTCGAAATGCACTTTCTGCCCGACGTTTACCTCGCATGCGATGTCTGCAAAGGTAAGCGCTACAACCGCGAAACGCTGGAAGTTCAGTTTAAAGGAAAATCTATTGCGGATATACTGGAGCTCACTGTGGATGAAGCCCTGGAATTCTTCGAAAAAATTCCGATGATCAGAAGAAAGATGGAAGTCCTGCAGAATGTGGGCCTGGGCTATATCCATTTAGGCCAATCCGCTACGACTCTTTCCGGCGGCGAGGCTCAAAGGATCAAGCTGGCAAAAGAGCTTTCCAAAATCGGCACAGGCAATACTCTTTATATTCTGGATGAGCCGACGGTAGGACTTCATTTTGACGACGTGAAGAAACTCATCCATGTGCTGCAGACATTGGTAGAGAAGGGCAATTCTGTCATTGTTATTGAGCATAATATGGACATGATCAAGGTGGCGGATTGGATTATTGACCTGGGGCCGGAAGGCGGCGACAAAGGCGGAAAAGTCCTTTTTGAAGGTACGCCGGAAGGGCTTTTAAGGGATAAGAAGTCTTATACGGCGGAGTATTTGCACAAGTACCTGGAGTCGATGCAGAGGTGCTGATTACCCAACCACCCCCTAGCCCCTCCTTATTAAGGAGGGGAGTTAGTTTAGACGTATTACTTTTTTATATTGACTTACATTAACATTCGTGTTATACTTTCCGAAGAAGGAGGAATCGTTATGAATACGGCTATTGTAACCATGAAGGGCCAGATCGTGATTCCATCGAAGATCAGAAGAAAGCACCATATTAAGAAAGGAACAAAGTTAAACATAGTGGATAGAGAGGATCAGATTATTCTTCAGCCTTTAACTAGCGAATATTTTGAAAAGATGGCGGGTATTTTGAAAACAAAGGGAAAGTTGACGAAGGCTATTCTTAAAGAACGTTCAAACGAAAGAGAAATTGAGGATGAAAAATGGTCAAAATAATTGATGCTTGTGCTTTGATGGCTTATCTTGAAAAAGAAGAAGGCTATGAAAAGGTAAAAAATTTATTTATTAAAGCCGCAGAGGGAGATAGCGATTTGCTTATGACTACGATTAATCTTGGCGAAGTTCTTTATGTGCTGTTACGGGAATACGGCCAGGAAGAAACCGCAAAGATATTAAAAGTAATAGAGACTTTTCCTATAGAGTTTATTTCTGTTGATTTAGAAATTACCAAACAAGCAGCGATTTACAAAGCGCACAAAAAGATGTCTTATGCTGATTGCTTTGCCGCCGCTCTTGCGAAGTTAAAAAAGGGAGAATTGGTTACCAGCGACAAAGAGCTAAAAGAGGTCGAAGAAGAGATAAAAATCTTCTGGATTCGATAGTCTCTTTTTTGACTGCCTGAACGAAAGGCTTTTTTTGCAAAAAAAACAAAACTGTTTTAAAATCTTAGCCAATGGGTTGTGTGAACGTGTTGAAGCCTGTAATGGAGGATGAGAATTTATGAGCATGACAAACGCATCGGTTGAAAGTAAGCTGTTTGAATCTATTTATCCAAAAGGCTATCAGCCTTACCGCATTAAATGGTTTGATATTGTGATTGCTTTTATTATTACTTTGATTGTCCTCTTCGTTTTTATCAAGACGCAGGCTCCCAGCGTGATCGCGGGAGACAGCGGGGAATTGACGACCGAAGTTTACAATATGGGAGCGTGTCATCCGCCTGGATATCCGCTTTACGGTATTATTGGAAAGCTTTTTACTTTTTTACCCATAGGCGACATTGCTTACCGGGTCAATGTTTATGTGGCTTTTAGCGGTGCCTTTGCGATTTTCTTTTTCTTTCTGTTTATGTTGAAACTTTTGGGGCTCAACCGGGATGAAGGGAAAATATCCTTGTTTGTCCATCTTCCCGCTATCGCGGCGGCTTTTGTTTTTGCTTTTTCTTATGATTTCTGGAGCCAATCCTCCGGGAGCGGGAAATTTTATCCTCTGAATACCCTGTTGGTAGCGGCCTTGCTTTTGGTAATGATACGATGGTACGAAGAAATCATTGCTTTTCGAAATGAGGGTAAGCTTCATTTCGCGCAGAGGATGACTATATTGCTGGGATTTATGATGGGGCTTTCCCTTACAGTGCATCAATTGCCCTTGTGGTTTATAGTCGCTTATGCATTGATTCTTCTGCCGGCGGCAATGTTTATTGTTGTTTCTGACAGAAATGAGAAATTTAAGCAGGAATTAAAACAGAGAAGCACGGTGGTTATCCTGTTTCTCATCGCAGGAGCGGTAAGCGTTTATTTGTTTTTGAAGCAGGGCTATTTTAATCCCCTCATTCTCAAGGAAAATGTTCCCGCTATTTTATTCTCTATTTTTCTACTTCCTGTTTCCCTGACGGTTTATACTATTTCCGTCAAGCTTCTAAAAACAGAGGAAAATTGGGTAGACCAGTTTTTTGAAACCTTTATGATGGGAATCTGGATGTTTATTTTTGCCATGACTCTTTATCTTTACCTGGTGGTTAGGGCAAAGGCTTTAGCGCCTCTTCCGGATCCAAAACCCTTAAGCTGGGGAGATACGCAGACATTGGATGTCCTTTTTAATCATATGATGCGTAAGCAATACGGAATGGGCGGCGGCAGTGAGTTCAATAATCTGGCGGGGCAGATTTACACGGTATTTATGGTGACTGTGAAGCAGTTTACATGGATCCACATGCTTGTAGCGGGAATAGGGATAGTTTACCTTTTCTTCAAAGAAAAGATATGGGCGCTTTATACACTGGGAGCTATTGTTATTTCTTACTTATTGCTCATTAAGTTTATTAATTTTGAGCTGGATGCCAGGACAGTTTCTATTCAAAAACAATATTTTTCCCAGCTTCATATGCTAGTCGCTCTTTATATCGCTTTTGGGTTCCAATTCTTTCTTGACCTCAGCAGCAAGAAAATTTCCTTTAAACGAAGTACATAGACAAACCCCCTACCCCCCTTTAAGGGGGTTAGGGGGTTCCAGGAGCAACTATGCCCGCTCAGGAAGGCGCGCGAATTTACAATCTTTTTCCCCGCCTTGTGGGGAGAATGCAGGATTGGAATAGCCATTTTGATCGAATCAAAGCTATGGGTTTTAATTGGATTTACATCAATCCTTTTCATTATCCGGGATTTTCAGGAAGCCTTTACGCGCCGAAGGATTATTATGCTTTTAATCCGCTTTTCATGGATGAGTCTTCCGTGCTTTCCCCTATGAAACAAATGGAAGCCATGCTTTCCGAAGCGCATAAAAGGGGACTCAAAGTAATGATGGATCTGGTGATCAATCACACGGCAAAGGATCATCCCTTTACCGAAGAGCACCCTAACTGGTATAAAAAAAACGAAAAAGGCGGGATCAAAAGCCCCGGCGCATGGGACAATGGACAATGGATAGAGTGGGGCGACCTGGCTGAAGTGGATAATGAGAATTCACCGGATAAATATAGTATCTGGGAGTACTGGAAAAACCTGGTAATTTTTTACATTGAGAAGGGTTTTGATGGCTTCCGGGCCGACGCGGCTTATCAAGTGCCGGCGGAACTCTGGGTTTATTTGATCCAGGCGGCTAAAAAAAAGAGGAAAGACAGCGTCTTTTTCGCGGAGAGCCTGGGATGCAATATTGAGCAGACATTAGCGCTGGCAAAAGCAGGTTTTGATTTTATTTTTAACAGCGCCAAGTGGTGGGACATGGAAGCCCCCTGGCTTCTGGAACAATACAACCAAACCAAAAAAGTGGTCTCTTCCATTGCTTTTCCTGAGTCGCATGACACCATACGCCTTTCGGAAGAGCTGAAGAACAATCAGGAAGGAGTAAAGCAAAAAACTATTTTTACCGCTTTTTTTTCATCCGGCTGGATGATGCCTATCGGCTTTGAATACGGATTTCAGAAAAAGCTGGATGTGGTCAAGATGCTGCCTTCTGACTGGGAAAGCGTGAATTATGATTTAACCGCTTTTATCAAAAGGGTGAATGAAACAAAAAAAAGACACTCTATTTTTAACGAAGAAAGCGACAATGAAATCTGGAAGCAGAACAATCCCCTTGCCCTTGCTTTTTTGAAAACATCCAGGAATAAAAAGGAGAAGGCGCTTTTTCTATTCAATCGGGACTGGAAACAATCCCAGAGCTTTATCTTTCCTGCTTTAGCTGATGTTTTTGGTAAAAACGCGGCGTTCTTTGATATTTCTATGGATCTGGAATCATCCTCACCTATAAATTCAGCTTACCCTTATGAATGCTTGTTGCCTCCCTGCGGAGTGAAAATTTTGATCGCGGGAAGCCCTTTTTGAAACAAGGCATGAAGGTGTCGCTTTCCATTGTTATGTTTCTACAGCTTTTTGTGCCGGGCGCGACAATGCCGGTTATGAGCTTGTATTTAAAGGATTACCTGCATTTCAGCGGCGCCCAAATTGGAATTATCCTGAGCATGTCTTCCATTGCCGCTTTTGTTTCCCCCCTTATCGGCGCTTTTATCGCGGACAGGGTTTTAAGCGCCGAAAAGCTTCTTGGGTTTTTGCATCTATTCTCCGCGGTAATCATTATTTTATTTTCTTTTCAGAAAGATTTTTTGCCGGTTCTTTTTGTTTACATGGCTTATTCACTTACATTTGGGCCGACTATGGCTCTGGCAAATGCGGTTACTTTTCATCACTTGCCGGACAATCGGAATCATTTCGGTAGGATACGCGTTTGGGGCACCATCGGCTGGATAGCCGCCGCATGGGTGTTTGGCCTGCTCTGGCTGAGAAATAACGGCGGGGTTTCTTCTCACTTGCCGGATATTTTTAAGATTTCCGCTGTTTCTTCGCTCCTATTGGGTTTTTATGTCTGGACAATTCCTTCCAGCTATGATGGGCGGAAAGAAAAGCCGAGTTTTATTCCTGTTGAGTCGCTCAAAGTTTTAATCCGGCCGGAAATTTTGATTTTATCGCTGTTCGGATTTTTTATTTCTTTTGTGGACCGCTTTTATTTCTTTGGAGGAGCCCCGTTCCTGAAACAGCTTGGCTTCAGCGAACAATCGATCCTGCCTGTCTTAAGCATCGGCCAGATTCCGGAGATATTTGCTATGAGCCTTTTGGGGTTTTCTTTATCCCGCTTCGGTTTTAAAAAAGTCTTTCTGTTGGGTGTTTTCCTGGAAGTATTTCGTTTTGCCGTTTTTGCCCTTGGAGGCCCGCCTTTTCTTCTGATTGCAGCGATCAGCGTCCATGGCTTGACTTATACCTTCTTCTTTACAGCCCTATTCATTTATCTGGACAGCCATTGCGATAAGCGCTCCCGGGCAGGGGTTCAGCAGCTTTTTTGTTTAATTACAGGAGGCCTGGCCGGATTCCTGGGGAATTTTTGCGCAGGTAGAATGATGGATGTTTCGGGCGCTATACAGAATGGGATAAGAATGAACAGCTATTCCATTTTCTGGGGAACTCCCGCGCTTTTGTCTCTTGTGGTCTTTGTAGGGATTTTAGTTTTTTTCAGAATAGAGAGGGAAGTTATTTCTGCCTCAAGGCAAAATAACTGACTCCCAGGAAAGTAAAAAAATTGATCGGTGTCGGAGGAAGCCAGAACGCCCCGTCAAAGAGAGAAGCGAAAATATAAGAAAACAAACCGATATTATATAACGTTAGTTTTAGTTTCTTCATAAAGTAAACAATTGCCGTGATAAAAACACTGGTAAATATCAGGCCAAATTTCACAAATATCGCTGCGAGTGTTACTTCATAAGCTCCACCAGCCGGGAGAGGGTTCCAAATGGAGCCGAAAAGAAATTGAAAAAGCAGTTTGTGGTCCCAGATGTACTTTAAATAAGAGGTTAACTCCTTTATTCTTGGGTCTTCAAGCAAACGCGTCTTAAATATGATTTTGGAAATAGAATAGTTCAAGGGCGGGATAAAGAGAAAGGCGCTTATCGCTAAAATCAAGGCCGCGATTGATAATCCAATAAAAAAGTATTTTTTTTCATTCTGTTTTTTATTGTCCAATAGGACTTTTTTGAACATAAGAATATAAAAAAGAATTCCGGAAAACAAGAGGCCCGCGTAAACAGTCCTGGAAGCAGTGAGTAAACAAATGATGACAAAAGCGGCAAGAGAAAGAATTAAAACGATCCGCCCAATCCAATCTTTTTTTTCTTTTAAGAAATAAAAGGCAAACCAGGACAGCACCAGGTAATTTACACCAAAAAGGTTTCCGTTTTGATAGGTTGAAGTAAGCTTGATATAGTTCAGGGAATGGATATAACTGCTTTTACTCCACCAGGAAGGAATTTCCATAGCCTCAGCGAAATTAAAAGTAATGCCTGGTATAATAGTCCTGACATCGCCGAATATTTTCTGGATCAATCCATAAACTGTCACTAAGAAAAAAGAGCAAACAATCACATTTTTGAATAATGTCAATCGATCAGGATAATATTTGGCCAGAAAAACAAATAAAATGGAGGATAAAGAAACCATATAAGGCGTCACGTCCAGAAAATTTTTTTTAAAATCCGGATGAAAAGAATGAAAAAAGAAAAAAGCCGCAAAAAAAACAATGATCAAAGAAAGTAGATAAAACAAAACCATTTTTTCTTCATTTTCTTTCCTGTTTTTCAAGAAACGAGGAATGATCAGCACAAAAAACACGAAAGCCAGAATTAAGGAAACATAAAGAGGAAATCCTTCCAGCTTTGTTCCCGCTTTCGGAAGGGCCAGATTAAAAAAGAGAAATAAAGCAAGAAGAATGGTTGTTAATGCTCGCATGGAAAGCTCCGCAAAAAATCCGGCTTTGAAGACGGTTCTCTGTATTTTACTATTTTCTAATTTCAGGAACAATATAAATTTTTCTCTTTACAGATTCTGCCAGAATAACATTGGCATAAGGATAGGGATGCGCCAATGGATCAATGCCTTTGCCTATTTTTATCCATTGATTTAAACTGACAATCAGGTCTTCTCTATGTCTTAGAATGGGTTTGTGCTTTAAGATGTAAGTGAAAACATTAAACAGCAAGCTGAGAACCATCGCGATAGTAAAGAAAACTTTTTTCCGCGCGCTGTTTCCCAATATTTCTATGAATGACAAATAGGCCAGAATAAAAAACAGGATGGTTACAACCCTGTAACGGGAAGTAAGCGCTTGCGCTAATCCCAGGCCGCCTCCCCTATCTATTGAGGCGCCAATCGCTGTTAAGAAAAGAAAAAGAAAAAGCGAATAGATCAAAATATTTTTCTTGTAATACTGCATAATAGTCAAATAAATAAAGTAGGCGCAGACAGCTAAGCCGGCGATCACAGGCATCGAGAAGGATACCATTTGTACCAGTTTACTGCCGCTTCCAAAGCCGGCTGAAAAATTAGTCCCAAAATTATTGCCTATGAATACCAGAAAATAAAGGATCATCCTGCCCATTTCCTTTAGATTAAAAAGTGAGAGAATGGAAGAAGCTGAAGCGGCTGCCGGCGCGACATTATAGAATTGGTAAAATAAAACTGCCGCTATGGAAATGAATAACCAAAAAGCGCTTTCCCGGTACCTTTTCTGGCAGATAAGCATAAACAAACCTAAAGCCAAGAACAGAATGCCATTTCTCAGGCTATAATAAGAAAGTACCGCGAAAAGAATTGCTAAAATAAAAGAAACCACTTTTTGTTCTTTTTTGTCCAAAAGCGCCAGAGCTAAAAAACCAAAAGACATAATGTAAAAATTTGCTAAAGATGCTCCTGCAAAAAAACTATTTTCGCTGTACATCGGCTGAAAGAAAAGAAACAGCGCGGGTAAAAAATAAAGAAGCTTGTTTTCTTTAACTTTAAAAGCCTGAAAAACACTCCCGATCATCAAAATCAGTCCCATATTCCCTATAAAAATCATCCACTTTAAATCAATGTGCCCCATCAAATGATACATAAGCACGATGACTATTTTATTAAAAGCTATACGATGGTCATTCCAGAACCCCGCAATGAGATCAAAGCGTTCTTTCAGCCCCCCCACATTTAAAAACTGGTTCATAAACCCCAGAACAGTATCATAATCATCATTATAAGGAATATTGACAGCGTATAAATAAATATTCCAGAAAAAATAAACAACGGGAATGATCGCGGCAAATACAACCAGCAGTTTCTTCAAGCCGATTCGATTATTCAGAATCATATCTTAACCTTCCTTAAAAGCTTTTCTTCCTTAAGACAAAATAGTATATAATAGCTCCCAAAAATAGGCAAAAAAGGCTGAGCTACTATGGGCTAACAAGTTCAACCGTTGGGAAATAATAACGAACTCTCTGGATATCTCTTGTAATCAATGTCATTCCAGTTGCCGCCGCATGCGCGCCAATGTTTTGTTTCCTTTTTCTTTCCTGTACTTTACAAACGCTTTTCCAGCCAGATAGAGCGGGCTTTCCGTTTGCTTTTTTTTCTAATATCTTAAATATACAAAAGGGTAATGTCAAAAGTTTTATGAAAAAGTTATGAAAAAATCGAATTTAGTTAAAGAGATAGGAAGTTGCGCTCGGGAGAGCGCGTCGCTGTTGAAACATTTGCTGCGGGTTTTAAATGAATATCAAACGTCGCGCCCGGCTTTATAAACATCCTTGTTTGGACCGCCGGAGCGCAAACCATCCGTGGTTTGCTCGCTCTGTTTGATATTCATTTAAAACCCTGCGCGGTTGATTTCAAAAGCCTGGGAAAGGGAAAAAGAAAAGGAAGAAAAGGCTTTTAACCTTTAGCCTTATTAAAGTATTTCCCCTTTTTATAAAAGAGATTTTATCTCAGAAAGAAGATTATGTACATCTAAAAGATAAAATATTCGGTGATAAGAGCGCAAGAGAAATATTCAATGAAATTAAAAAATTATAAATCTCTTTCTCAGGCTTTTGCTTTCCGGAAAGTGAACCATTTATTGCCGATGAAATTCAGCAAGGTATAAATAACCATTGAGATAATTTGAGAAAGGTAAACGTTCCATTTAAAGACTTCTTTAAAAACAATGAGAATTCCAGACTGGACTGCCAGGCAGATAAGAAACACAAGGATAAAGAGGAACATTTCTTCATAGCGTAAATCTTTGCTTTTAAAAGTCCAGAACTTGTTCCAGAAAAAGCTATTGATAAAGCCCAGAATATTGCCGATTGTATTCGCCAGGACATAATTGAAAGAAAAGAAATGAAATAAAACAAAAAAAGTTCCCCAGCCGATCGCGGTGTTTAAAACTCCTACCAGGCCGAACTTTATCATCTGGAAGAAGCCTGTCTTGATCCAGACTTTATTTAT
>JAGVOW010000009.1 GCA_020052515.1 Brevinematales bacterium
CACGAGGGCAGGCGGCCGCCGATCTTGAGACACGATGTCGAATAAAGGCGGTATGCAGGGAGAACATTTTTTCCGCGACACGAAGCATGTCGTTGGAAGCAACGCGCGCTCCTGCGCGCAACTTTTTCTTCCCTAATATTACAGTTTAAAATCCCAAAAATTGAAATTTTGTAAAAATATTTTTACAGCACCTTTGCCGGGCGCACCTAATAAAAAAGGACGGGTGAATAACCCGTCCTTTTTTTTATAAAACATTTATTTTACTTTGTAGGAACCAGGTCTGCTTCTGGGGCTTTGCTGTCGACAGTCAATGTCAGAGACACTTCCTGGCTTGCATTGCCTACCATATCGAAAGCCTTTGCTTTGATCGTATGAGTTCCGCTAGTTAAGCGAATAGGGTAGCTGTAGTCCATTACAGCGCCGTCATCAATCGTGTAAGAAATATTTGCTACTCCTGTCTCAGTGTCAGAAGCGATCAATTTAATTTGAGCGGAAGGAGAAACGTACTTAATGCCATCTTTTTCAAAGATATCAGGTTCGATAACAGTCGTTAAAACAGGAGAATTCAAGTCCATAAAGAACAAATAGCTTTGCTCCAATGAAGCGTTACCAACATTGTCAGATGCTTTGTAGGTAATTTTATGGAAGCCATTTGTGCCAACCGGAGCAAATTGATTCTGATAAATAACACTTGCCTCTTCATCTATCTTGTATTCGATGTCTTTCACGCCCGAAAGAGTGTCTTCTGCCGCGATGCCGAAATTATAATTTGATCCGACATAAATCACATCGCCGACTTTAATCGGTTTTTTATCGCTGGAAAGAGAAACAAGAGGCGCGCTCTTATCCATAATAAATTCATAAGATTTAAAAAGGGAAATATTATCCACATTATCTTCTACTTTATAGCCGATCAAGTGCTTACCTTCACTGAAAAAAGTAAAAGGTTTATTGTAAACTCCAAACTGAGAATCGTCGAGCATCAAAAAAACCCTCTTTACACCAGATCCTTCATCTTTCGCGTTAATGACAAACCGGACATCCGCGGAAACATAGTCAATTTTGCCGTCATTGTAAACAATACTGTTTGTCGCGATAACCTCTTTTTCCGTCGTACTTGTGTTTGGCTGATCTGTCACAACATTAGTGCTTGTCCCCTGATCTGGAGCGGAAGTTTGTTGCGAGTAAACCAGGCTTGCGGCCAGTAAAACCAAACCAAGAGAAAATAAAACCTTTTTTGCATTCTTCATGATATAGACCCTCCTCCTATAAATATACCTAAAAATCAGTTTTTATGATAGCATAATTTTGAAAAAAATACAACTACTTTCTCATTCCTTTATCTCTTTCTGAATAAAAGCCTTCTCATCTAAACCCAGAAGTTTCTTCGCGTCCAGAATAAAGTAAAGCTCTTGATCCAGTTTAATAAATTCGGAAATGGCTGGAAAATCGCTATTTTCTTTATTTATTTTGTCGGAATTTAGTATCTGGGAAGTATCCACTGTGAAAACCTTTTCCAGCTCATCGACCTGACACCCTACTAAAAAGCTACCTATATTGACAATGATAACTTTATCCATGCCCGGGTTTTCTTTTTTTGTCAGGCCCAGCTTTTTTCTAATAGATATTACCGGAATCACCATATTGCGAAGATTCATGATCCCTTCCACAAAAGCGGGGGAATCCGGTATCTTAGTAATACTACTCTCTTGAAGCACCTCTTTTACATCGGCAATATCGATACAGTAATAATTCTGAGCGGCTTTAAAACCGACAAATTGCTTTTCCATAAAGAATGACCCCCAAAGACAGGTTCTTATGGCTTGTAAAAATGGATGTCAATCGATGTATTCCATCCGTATGGTTTTTCATCCCTATCAGGGCTACCATAAATATCCACGTCTTTTACCCCAACCGTAAAGTCTTTACTGAGCTCAAAGCCTGTTTTAATATTTTGGAAGAAATTCTGCATGTCCACATGGGTAGAATAACTCGCTTTTTTCTGTTCGCTTGATTCCCGGAAAAAAGAAGGCAGATTTTCCAGATAGCCATTCTGATTTTCGTAGATATTTTTAACCAGTTGTATTAGCGGTTCCTTTTCTGTAGAAAAGAGGAATTCGTTCTCAATCAAACCGTAATAAATGGAATAATTAGTGGATTCATAATGATAAAAAGGTTTAGTAAAAAGTTCAAAAGAATAAAGTTTCCCCCCATTCTGGAGAGCGGCATTTTTGAGTGATTCCATAAATGTACCGGCAATATCAACATTTTTAATGCCGATGGAACCATAAATATTATAACGATTGTTGATAGAATCTAATTTGTCAATGACAATTTTAAAACGCCCGTCTGTATTGTTAATCAGGTCTCTTTCCAGATTGATCCGGTATTTCTGCCAGATTTCATAAACCAAGCCCTTCAGACCCAGAATATTAATGCTGTCAATATAAATATAATATTTATAAAGCATAGGAAGGTTCAAGTAAACATTCCCAACCACAGCGGGTGTACCGGTGATGTAATCCAGAATATCGTATTTTTCCATAGCGGAAACGTTCCGCATATTCTGCATATACTGGACCTGATCGGAAGAAATAATCCCGGCGTAACTTCGAACAGAAATATTGGTTTCTAGAAAATCAATGGTAAAAGCAGAAAAGCCATAGGGTATTTTCATGTTAGCGGAAACGCCTATAGCCGAAGAAACAGCGCTTAAATATTTACTTTCCACCCAGACAAAAAATTGTTTCCAGTCATAAGAAAGTTTTTTTTGACAAATAGCAAAACCTTCATTTGTTTTTAACAAAGAATTGGTAATGCTTTTAATGACGTCTTTATTTTCCGAAAGGGCCGCGTAATTTCCGTAATATTGATAAAAGAAGGTTCTCTCTTCCATTTTTTTTACATAAGAATCAAAAGTTTTTTTAGATTGGATAGGCAAAAGAATACATCCGGTTTGATTGGAAATATGCAGATAAGCCAGCGGCTGTGCCATATCTATTCCAGCGGAGCGCATGCTTCCTGAGTCAAAAATATCGATCCCATAGGAGCTCTTTGAGTCAACGCTGATTTGAGAAAGCATCTGAGGGTAGTTTTTACCATAAAAACGCTTCATCAGCACCCTGGCATTTGCGGTAAGAGATTCTAGCGAAGGGGCACAAATCATAAACTCACTTTGAGAAATATAATTTTCTATTTCAACAGAAAAACCGAATTGAAAGAAAAAAATAAAAACAAGGAAAAATAGAAAGAGGGTTTTCACATAATCACCTCAGTGCCGTTGTAAAGGTCCCGTTCAATAAACTTAGGGGCAAAAACGCTGTCATAAGCCTTTGAGTGCATAGAAATGGCCCGGTTTAGATTGAGATCATCTGCTTTTAAAATTTCAGCGGGAACTTCAATAGGAATATTGTTTTCAAAAGCAAGCTTCACCGCTTCGAGTGTTGACATTCGGATGTTCTTTTTGTAAAAACCCATTTGAACAACGCACTGGGCAGAATCTTTTGCGTTGAGCTTTTTGAGAAGCCGGATTTTTTTTATTTTGATGCCTAATCGCTGAAAAACTTTCACGTTTTCTTCTTTTTTTAGAAACAGAGTAGAGAAGATATTTTCTTCAAAGACATTGCCGATAGTCAGAAAAACATTTTTATTGTCAGATTTTCCGAGCGCTTTCAGTACCAAAAAATAATGGTCCATTTGGGACTCAAAAAAAAGCTTATCTATGCTCACCACTGCCCAGTTTTTTTTCTTCTGCAGAAAAATCCTTAAAAAATCGTGCAAAAACGGTTTATGCATATTCACTCCCTTTTTATTTCTCTCAAAGTTACTACTATTAATTTAAACAGCCTTGAGAAAAAAATCAAATCCTGAAACATATTTACCCTTATTTAATTTCAGGTTGACATTTCTTTTCTTTTTCTTTAAAATTACTAAAGGTTTAAACCATGAGTATAATAAACTGTTTATGTTTGACTATTATACCTGGTTTGCTTATAATTAGTTGAGTTTCCGGCAAGCTTTAGCTTGCGTTTAATTTACGCTGGCTAAAGAATTATTGAAAACAACTAATTTATCGACAACATCCTTGAGAGGGGAGAATGGCCAGATTAACTTCCAGGTAGGTTGGATTATGAAGAGAACGATTTTTGGACTGTGCTTGTTTCTTTTTAGTACGGCGGATTTTCTTTTCTGTGAAATTCAGACTATGACTTTAAGCAATGTTGTAGAAACGTCTTTGAGAAATAATCTGGACATTCAGCAGGCAAGCAAAGATGTGGCTATAGCAAGGGCGCAATACGACGAGAGCTTTGCCGATTTTGCGCTGCCGTCTATATCGCTTTCAGGGGGCGTAAATTATCTGGACCCTCTGACTATAAGTAATAGCATCTTGACCACTCCAAGCTCCTACTCAGTTATTGGCAGCCAGGTTTTCCCTGCTAGTTTCAGCACTACAACGAATATTTTTGCGGACAATTATTCCGCCGGTTTGTCTATTTCTAAACCTCTTTTCACCGGATTTAAACTCTGGGATTCTTTGCAGATGGAAAGAATTTCTCTCGATCTGGCGGAAAAAAAACTCGAAGATAAAAAGAAAGAAGTAATCAATAATGTACAGATATCCTTTTACAATTTATTTCTTTTAAAAGAAAATGTAAACTTGACCGCGGACCTGGATAAAAGCCTGAAAGAGCGCTTAAATTTTTCGCAGGCGAATTATAACGCCGGTCTGGTTTCAGAGTATGATTACATCAGCGCTCAAGTGCAATATTTGAACAATCAGCCAAAGCTGTTTCAGAAGAAAAACGCCTATATAGCCGCAAAGATTGCGTTTTGCAATACTATCGGGGTTAAGGACTCTGATCAAGTAGAGTTTATCGGCAATTTAATGGATTCTACCAACATCCAATTGTATCACACCAACCTTTCGGAATCAATTGTTCTGGCTTTATCTAACGATATTAGCCTGCAAAGCCTGGCTTATTCCTTAGAAACACTCAAGTTTTCCAAGGGGATCGCGGAAGCAGGAAGATATCCCTATTTAGCGGGAAATTTTAGCTACCAATACAATTATAAAAAACAGACTTTATCTGATACCGACCGTACCTGGGTGCCTTCCTGGAATATTGGCCTGCAGTTAAGCGTTCCATTGGACGGCTGGATACCCATTTCCAGGACGGCAAAATCGCTCCAGGAATTAGATGAAACCATTGCAAAAACTGAATTAACCATGAAGCAGGCAGAAGACGGCATTGTCCTGCAGGTAAAGACGTTTTTTATGCAGATTGAGGAAGCGAAGCAGACCATGGCGGGGCAATCTGAAAATGTAAAGCAAGCCCGGCTGGGTTATAAGTTGGCGAATACCCGTTACCGGGAAGGAACTTCTTCTTCACTCGAAGTGACAGATGCCGAAGTGAGCTTAAACCAGGCCGAAGTCAATTATCTCCAGGCAATTTATAACTATTTTTCCAGCGTTCTCAAGCTGAAAAAAATGGTCAGCGAATAAAAGGGGGCGGTATTATGAGTGATACAATAGCCAGTTTTATGAAATCACCGGCCATAACGGTTGATCCGGACTCAAAGATGATGGATGTTATTAAGATTATGCGCGATCGGACGATTGGCTCTGTGCTCATTACACAAAACGATCAGCTCCTGGGTATTTTTACAGATAAAGATGTGATCAAAAGTATCAGTCAGAATCATTTAGAAAACCTCATCAAACCGATTTCTCATTTTATGACGCCCAACCCTATTCGCATACAAACCAATGATACTTCCACAATGGCTTTTGAGGCCATGGCCCTTTATAATATCCGCCATTTACCTGTTTTTGATGCCGGTTCCCTGGTTGGGGTCATTTCACTCAGAGACCTGGTGCACGAGCTTAAAAAACAAAAAGAACCCAAAGCTCAAACTATCAGAGAGTCTGAGACAGCTCCCCATACAAAGGTTAAAGAGCTGAACGGATTTCAAATGAGAAATATCAGTATTTTAGCTCATTTATATACCCATGACGCTGTGGATGATGAAATTGTTGAGTTTTTGAGGGAATCGGAGCTGGAATTTTTTTCAATGACGGAAAAATGCAGCTATCTGGAAGAACGTGTCAATATTGACGAGAAAACAGGCCTTTTGAAATATAAAAGCGACTATCTTACAGCTATTCTCAAGACTGCGTCCCGGGTATTATCCGGTTTTAAAGAGGATTATGATATCAGTTTTGTTCGTTTTGATATTGATGACTTTTCTATTTTCAACAATAAATATGGCCATGAAACTGGTGACAGGGTTTTAGTTCAGTTCGCAAAATTTTTAAAGGAGCATTCCCGTCCGACGGATTACATTATCCGTTTCGGCGGTGAAGAATTTGATGTCATTCTGCCAAAAACCAACAAAGAAGGGTTGGTCTGTTTTTTAGAAAAAATCTATAAGGCCATGGACTGTTTAACTGTGATGATCGATGCGAAACCTATCTCTATCACTGTCAGCTCCGGCGCGACCACCCTGAATTACAAACTCAATAGTAACTTTATAAATCAGGGAAACACACAGTCTTTATTTGAATTGATCCAAAACCAGGCCGACAACGCGCTTTATGACTCCAAGTATTCCGGTAAAAATCGTTTTTCTTTATATCAATCAGATAAAAGCGAAGAATATAAAACGGCCCGCTCACTTTATTCGGCGTCCAAAAAAAAATAGAGGCTTAACTTTTTCCAAAAAGCCCTTTCTCCACAATTTCGCAAATAATATGCCCGATCATAATGTGGGATTCCTGAATCCTCGGGGTGTCTTTTGACGGCACAGAGATCAAAACATCGCACCAGTCGGCCATCGCGCCGCCGGATTCGCCCGTGAAACCAATACTGGAAATCCCGCTGTTCCTACAAATCTTTAAAGCTTCTATTATATTCTTAGAGTTGCCGCTGGTAGAAAGGCCGACAAGGACGTCGCCTTTTCTGGCATTCGCCTCAATCTGCCGGGCAAAAATCCGGTCAAAAGAATAGTCATTGCCGATAGCGGTCAATACTGAAGTGTTGCAGTGGAGCGCTTCCGCGGCAAGGCCTTTTCTTTCCATATAAAAACGGCTGACAAGCTCCGCGGATAGATGCTGAGCATCGGCGGCGCTTCCGCCATTGCCCGCGAAGAAGACGCGGCCATTGCTTTTATAGCTTTGGACAATAGCATCTGCCGCTTTTTCTATCAGCCCGATGAGCTTCCGGTTTTCTAAAATCTTCTTTTTTACCTCGATGCTTTCCTGGATTCTTTGTTTAATGAGAGACATGGTTCCTCCTGAAAATTGTTTGCCCCCTCGCCCTTGTCAGCAGTATCGCCTCGTTAGTACTATGAGGTATGACGCTCTTTTGAAAACCATTCTCTTATTTTTTTAATAAATTTATCAAAAGAATCATCTATACAATTTTGATAGCTAGCAGTTTCTGCCAGTTTTGAATAAAGAGATGAGGATCGTGGTATTTTCTGATGTTTCAGCACTGCCTCAAAAGCTTCTTTAGGGCGTGTAGGTTTATTTGAGTTATTTATAGAATCAAAACCGTTTTTATTTATCCATTGGTAAATATCCTGATCATTTTGCCAATCAACCAAACTGTGCAAATGCTGCTTGTTGACCCAAAGCCAAGACTCTAACTCCGGTTCAAAAAGAATGCATGTGTTTTTTTCTCTCCAGCCATTATTAGCAAGATCATTTTCCATACTGGACTCTAATTCAGCTTTTTCTATACTTTCTTTGCCGCTTCCTTCATGATCATATAGAATTATAACAAATCGGTAATCCGTGATATATGGACGAATATATTCAATTGTTTGTTTAGCGACGCCAGGATCTCTTTGAGGATGCGTTATTATATCGAAAGAAATTTGATTGATATTTTCTACTATTATTATTTTATTAATAAGAGATTTTAAAGTAAATTCAGCATCTTTGTCAGCAGTAAGTAACAATAAATCCTTCATCCAAGAATCCCGCCTGCAAATAAATCACTCAAGTTTATATTATCTTTCCAATTACGAAGCTTTGGATGTTCTGCTCCGTTTACTATATCTGTTACACCTTCCGCCGTTTTAGCAAAACACAATACGACCGCAGGTTTAACCATACTCAGAATAATCGGAGAATGAGATGCCATCAGAATTTGTGCGTTATATATTGATGATAATGACTGATAGATAGTTTCTAATGCTTTGGGATGTATTCCGTTCTCAGGTTCTTCGATTAGAAATAATCCTTGAAAATTCGGGATATATGCCGGAATGGTCAGAGCAAACATTCGCAGTGTGCCGTCTGAAACAAGCCAGCTTGGAATTTTTCCACCATTGCTATATGATACTCGTATATATTTATGTCTATCTTCCGGTTTATCTATAATTTCTATATCTTCTATGTCTGGAAGCGCGGTTCTAATATGAGCAAGCCAGCGGGAAAATGATTTTGAATCTTTCTTTAAATCATCAATAACCCAGGGAAGATTTGAACCATCCGGTTTGAATTTTTTCACTTGACCTGGAGGACTTGGCAAACGAATATTCAGACTGTCGAGAATAAATATTTGAATATTTTCCATTAGATATTCTTTCAACCAGGTCGAGGCTGGGAATTTGGTATCATCGGCGGGTAAATTACCAAGGGCGGTTTTTTTTATTCCAAATTTAAACGAAGGTGTCCAACCTCCACTCAGTTTTTCCATTGTTTCACTATAATAGTTATCATTACTCCCCGTTTTCTTGCTGAATAGCCGTCTGTAGTGTTTTGGTTTATACTTTTTATTTAAAATACTTTCTGTTACTTCATGAAAATCTGGGAAAAGATTAATCTCTTCTCTCAATTTAGGACTTTTTTCAGCATTATCTTTTAAAAGAAAAGCTGATTCCTCTTTTATCGCATGTTCTCCGGTTTGTTTATCCAATCCAATTCTTAATTCATAACGAATCATCGTAAATTCTTTATCAAATAGTTTTTGTCTAATATCTTGTGGACAATTCAATTCAAGGGCCAACTCAATATCACCGCCGCCTCCAATAAAAGTCAAATCGGTAAAATTTGATGCTCTATCTGATATTGCTTTATCTATTCCGGATTTAACAATATCTGATATAAAATTTACTGTATCCAGAAAGGTTGTTTTCCCACTCGCATTTGGGCCAATCAGTACCTGAAATTCGCGAATTTCCTGCTTGATATATTTCAAGCTTCGGAAATTTTTAACTTCAATGGAATGTATCATAGTCACCTCAATTGTTTTTTTATCGGCTACTTTACCCGATAAACTTTCAAAATTCCTTTTCTGCCGGGCTATCCAGCGCCATCAACTCATTTTATCGCCCGCAAGTGCCAGAAAAATAAAATTCAGGCTAAAACCAAGAAAAATAAAGAAAATAAGTGCCAATAGCAGTTAAAATTTTGATAAACATCTATGTCCTCCTGAAACGCATTGAATGTTTATTTTATTTGTTTACTTGATTTCATCAGGTATATTCATAAAAAGCTCATACAAAGCCCGGTTGATATAAAAGTTATTTCGACCAATCTTCTGTTTTTCCAGGAATCCTGCTTCCACTAAGCGTTCGAGGTACTGCGTCGCTGTTAAACGGGTAACCCCCAAATCATGCTGGATAAAATAGATTTTGGTATAAGGATGCAGAAACAGGTTGTTCAGCAAGTCCTGACTATAAATCCTGGGAAATTTCTCACGAATGCGGTGCTTGTAATCCAGCATAAGCGATTTAATATTCTGGATCACCCAGATTGTTTGGCGGGAGGTGGCCTCTATACCTTCAAGTATATATAAAATCCAGTCTTCCCAATGACCAGTATCCCGTATAGATTGCAAATGCGTATAATAGCTATTTTTGTTTCTGATAATGTAGCGGCTCAGATAAAGTACCGGAATCCTTAGCAGGTCTTTTAGAACCAGATAGAGAATATTGATAATTCTGCCTGTTCTGCCATTGCCGTCATAAAATGGGTGGATGCTTTCAAACTGGTAATGAATGACAGCCATTTTGATCAAAGGATCAACATTCATTAATGAATCATCATTAATGAATGTTTCCAGGTTATTCATTAGTTCCATTATTTCATGGGCTTCCTGAGGCGGGACATAAATTGTTTCACCTGTTTGCTGGTTTTTTAAGGCAGTTCCTGGCAGTTTTCTAAAGCCTGCATCATTTTCAAGAAGTTCCTTCTGTATAGTCAAGATATGATTGTTTGTGAGTATTCCCTTTTCCCGGACCAGCGCAAGTCCTTTTCTCAAAGCTCTTGCATAATAATTGACTTCTTTTGCGGCAGGGTTTTGTATATAATCTTCGAATAATTCCTGTTTATACATCTCATCCTGAGTGGTAATAATATTTTCGATAGCGGAACTATCCTTTGCTTCCTGTAAACCTAGAGTATTGATAAGAATGGTTTCATTAGGTATGGATAAAGCCAGCCCTTTCAGTTCGGCCAGATAACGATGAGCGCTGGTTAGCTTTTTTAGCACGGGAATTGTTTCAAGCAGCCTGATATCAGGAGGCAAAGAATTTAATTTTTGATCCATGATTTCTCCATTTTTCAATATGTATAGAAAAAACACTTTTCTATACATATTTTCCCCATATGTATAGAAATTGCACAAAACCTAACCTTATTGTATTTGTTTAAGAAATTCTTGTCAAATCAGGGAGAATAATCGAACTATTATCCAAATTCCTAAACTGAGCGATTTATTTAGGTGAAATTTAGTTCACCGGAGCATCTTCACTCAAAACAATTTTTGAACGAATTTGAATACTATTTTCGTTTCCCATTTGCCAGTCCATTCTTAAGAAATAAATAGTCCCCTTCACTTTTGCCGAAGTCTTGCTATATTCTTCCAGCGCCGCGTTGGCCAGCATCTTCGAGAGAAAACTGAACGGCTTTTTAATATTCACTGTAATTTCCCTGGTTCTGAGTTTATAACCTGATATTTCCATTTCACTGGAAAAAGGATAAGTGTACACAAAAAAAGCCTTGTCAATCCGGTCGATTTTCGAATTTGTGAGAATTTCTATGGGCGGAAGGCTTCCTTTGCCGCTGTTCAAATTGAATTTTACTTCACCATTTTTTATTTGATAACGGACACCCTGCTTTACCGCGAAAAAAGTCGAATAAGAATCGGATTCAGCTAGATCTTCCGTATAACCAACCCCAATAATTTGATATTCATATCTGGTTTTACTCAGATATTCTTTTACCTCTTCTTTTTTTGACCCGCAAGAGCTGACATTCAAAATAATCACCATCAATAATAAAGTTTTTAATTTATTCATAATTCCTCCCGGAGCTTCTTGTAAACTTGCCACAATAAATCAGTTTCATGCTCATTCCTTTTCGAGAGCGAGCTGGACCGCCTCACCCCCCGTCCCCCTCTCCAAATTTGGAGAGGGGGACGGGGGGTGAG
>JAGVOW010000109.1 GCA_020052515.1 Brevinematales bacterium
AATGTAGATTCCGCGGCCGGGTTCAGCCTATCTTTTAATCTGGCAGCCGGCATATCCGCCAGCTTCAACTGGAAGTTTTATTTTGAGAAGACAAAGGAGTCACTATGAACGAGTTATCCAATTCTTATAACCCAGGCGATTTTGAGGATAAAATTTATCAATCCTGGATAGAAAAGGGCTATTTCAAGAGCAAAGTCAATCCGGCGAAAAACCCCTATACCATTGTGATCCCGCCGCCGAATGTTACGGGCGTTCTGACGATGGGGCATATTCTCAACAATACCATTCAAGACATATTGATCCGCTACCACCGGATGAACGGTTTTGAAGCCTGTTGGATCCCCGGAACCGACCATGCATCTATCGCCACAGAAGCGAAAGTGGCTAAATACCTTTCCGATAAGGGCATTGACAAGTTCAAAATCGGCAGGGATAAGTTTTTGGAATACGCCTGGGAATGGAAGGAAAAATACGGCGGAATCATCATTAATCAACTGAAGAAATTAGGCGCAAGCTGTGACTGGGATCGAGAACGCTTTACTATGGATGACGGCTACTACAAAGCAGTCATCCATGCTTTTGTGGATCTTTACAAAAAAGGCTATATTTATCGGGGTTACCGTCTGGTCAACTGGTGCCCTGTATCAAAGTCCGCGATATCGGATGAAGAGGTTTACTACCGGGAAGTAGAGGGGAAACTTTATTACTTCAAATACCCCATAAAAGGGACAAAAGAATTTTTAGAGATAGCGACTACCCGCCCGGAAACGATGTTGGGCGATACAGCCGTGGCGGTGAATCCAAAAGACAAGCGCTACAAAAAAGTGGTCGGTAAGAAAGTAATCTTGCCCATTGTGGAGAAGGAAATTCCTATTATCGAAGATGATTATGTCGATGTGGAATTCGGCACCGGCGTGGTCAAGATCACTCCGGCGCATGATCCCAATGACTACATCATTGGTAACAAATACAATCTGGAATTCATCAACATTTTGAATGAAGATGCCACTTTAAACAACAATGTGCCGGAAGAATACAGAGGCTTAGACCGGTTTGAGGCAAGAGAGGCCGTGATAGAAAAAATGAAAGAGCTCAAGCTCTTATCAAAAATAGAAAACTACACTCACAAGGTCGGCTATAGCGAACGGGGGCATGTGCCCATAGAGCCCTATCTTTCCGAACAATGGTTTATGAAGATGGAAGAGCTTGCAAAACCTGCTGTAGAGGCATTAAAAGACAACAAAGTAAAATTCTATCCGGAGCGCTGGACAAAAACCTATTTTCACTGGATGGAAAACATCAAAGACTGGTGCATTTCCCGTCAACTCTGGTGGGGACACCGCATTCCGGTTTATTATTGCGATGAGTGCGGTTATTACAACGCTTATGAAGAAGCACCGGAGAAGTGTGAACGCTGCGGTGATCATCATCTGCGTCAGGACACTGATGTACTGGACACCTGGTCTTCTTCCTGGCTCTGGCCTTTCGCAGTGCATAATTGGCCGGAAATTGACAAAGACTTAAAATATTATTATCCGACCAACACGCTGGTGACTGCCCCGGACATCATCTTTTTCTGGGTAGCCAGGATGATTATGGCGGGTTTTGAATTCTTAAGCGATATTCCCTTCAGCCGGGTTTATTTTACGGGAATCGTGCGGGATTCTATGGGCAGAAAAATGAGCAAATCCCTGGGCAATTCACCCGATCCATTGGATGTGATAGCTGAATACGGAGCGGACGCGCTGCGTTACACCATAACCAGGCTTGCCCCTCTGGGCAATGACATTCCCTACTCCAATGAAAAATGTGAATTAGGACGGAATTTTGCCAATAAAATCTGGAATGTCGCCCGGTTTATTTTCCAGAATACTGCCGAAACTCCTCGAAAAAATTTAAGCGAAGTGGAACTAGATGATTTTGACAAATGGATTCTCTCTAAATACAATAAAACTATTGAAAAACTTCGCGCTGACATTGAAAATTTTCATTTCAATGAAGCTGCTTCGGCCCTTTATGATTTCATCTGGAGTGAATTCTGCGACTGGTACATTGAAATATCTAAAATCAATTTGTATCAGGGGAGCGATCCCGAAAAAGAAACCAAAGTTGCCGTCCTCTTGCACATCCTGGAAGGCACCCTTAAAATGCTGCATCCCTTTATGCCCTTCCTTACGGAAAAAATTTATCAGGAAATACAGGGGCATGAAGAAACGATTGTTTTCTCAGCTTTTCCAGTTAAAGACGGAAAGTTTATTTTTAAGAAAGAAGAAAAAAACACAGAGCTGATCCAAAATATTATTTACACTGTAAGAAATATTCGAGGGGAAAATAAAATTCCGCCGCACCTTGCGGTTTGCGCTTCTATTGTAATAGAGGATAAAAATGAATCTGCCTTAATAGAAAAAGGCTTGACAGTAATCAAAAAACTGGGTAAGATAGAGAAACTCGAAGTTTTAACCGAAACCAAAAAAACGGAAATGGAAGCTTTCGGCGCAGGCAGGGGTTTTGAACTCTATGTGTCTTTAGAAGGAATTGTAGACAAAGAAAAAGAAAAGGAAAAAATCCAGAAAGAAGTAGAAAGGTTATCCGGAAGCAGAGAGGCTTTGAAAAAGAAACTTTCGAATAAAAGCTTCATAGAAAAAGCTCCAAAAGAAATTATTGAAAAAGAACAATCAAGGCTTTCCTATCTTGAAAGTGAGCTCGAAAAAAATAAAAAAAATTTGAAAGGGGAATAAACTAAGGGCAGTCCGGGGGTTTTTAGGGTTGTTCGAAATGTAAGAAGGATTTATGCTCGATAAAGAAAAACTCCAAGAAGTTGAAGTTGGATTTCTAAAAGAAGGCATGATACTCTCCGGCATTCTTTATGACGAAAAAGGAATCATGCTCTGGCCGGCAAAAAAGCCTCTTACTACTAATTTTATATTTAAGTTAAAAATAAATGACATAAAAAAGGTTTACTATGTTCCGCCTAAATACAAAGACACTTTTGCCAATAACCCGGTTATCTCTCCTCAAACGCAGGAATACGCCGTTCAAGCCATCGAAGAAATCGCCCATCAAATAAATTATGGCAAGTTTCCCGATTTTAATACCGCCAGGGCCACAATAGAAAGGTTTTTTGAAGATATTAAATCGCGGCCGACCGGTTTTCTAAATTTAATGACTCTTAAGAATTATGACAGTTATACTTACAATCATTCGATTAATGTAGGAATTCTGGCCATGTTTTTAACAAAAAAACTGGGCTTTAATGACTTTTTTATTCAAGAAACAGGATTGGGCGGTTTTTTGCACGATATTGGCAAATTAAAAATTTCACAAAAGATTGTGAACAAAAACGGCATACTAACTGAAGAAGAATTCAATATTATGAAAGAACATCCGATTTTTGGCTTTAATCTGATCCGTGACGAAAAAAGTTTCAGCAATTACGTAAAGAAAATGGTCCTTCTCCACCATGAAAGATGGGACGGCAGCGGTTACCCAATGAAACTCAAGGCTGAATCTATCGGTAATTTCTCGGCCATTGTAGCTGTATGTGATGTATATGATGCCCTTACGACCGAGCGCCCGTACAAAAATTCTTACACCGTCAACGACGCCTTGATCTACATTATGCGCAACACGCTTTATCACTTTAACCCTTATGTTTCTCAAAGGTTTATTAATGAAATAGCGAAAATGTATGACCTGGGCTCTTTCTATCCGGCGGGAGCGTTTGTCCAGCTTAACACTGGGGAAATCGGCTTGATCAAAAGAAAAGATTCTGAATACGAACTGCGCCCGGAAGTCCTCATTATCAAAAACTTCCAGGGAGCGCCTCTTCGAAACCCCATTTTAACCGATCTGCAAAGAGATTCTTCCAGAACTATCTGTAAAACTATTGATGACCCGCGCGAGATAGAAAACCTTTCACTTCTTCTGGCCGCCTAAGAATCATAAGACTTGCCTTAATATTTTACCTTTTCTAATTCCCGGATTTCTTCGTCAGAAAGGCAGCAAATTTTTTTCCCGGAAAGATTCGCGTAATAATACATTTTACAATACTTTTCCAGCAATTCGAGATAGGAAAAAGCGGTCTGCAGGTTTTCGCCATAGGTAAAACTGCCATGCAAGTCAATGATAAGAATGTTTGTTTCGCGGCAAATATTTTTAATGACTTCCGCTCCCTCTTTCGTAGAAGGTTTTGCGTAAGGGGAAAATTTTACATTCCTTAAAAACATCGCCGCTTCAGACAAAAAGACTTTCTCAAACGGCTTTTCTCCCAGGACTGTGCTTAGAACCGTATAGAAAGGATGCGCATGGACAATCGCTTTCACCTCTGGTTTTTGCCTATAAATTTCAATGTGGGTAAACCGTTCAGTTGTAGGTTGACGCTTCCCCTTGACAAGATTGCCCTGGAAATCAATCTCCACCATATCCGCGTCCATAATCAGGTGTTTGATCAAATTGGAAGGCGTGATAAGAATGCGATTATCTCCTATCCGGCGGCTGATATTTCCTTCCTGAGCAACCGAGTAACCCTGCTCTACCATTAAATGGGCATACTTTGCCATTTCTTTTTTCAACTTCCCTAAAAACATAAATCCTCTTCCGAAAATATTTAAATAGAATACAATAATCAGCAGAAAAAAACAAATTTTTAGGTTTCTAAACTTTTTCATTCTTTATTCTTTTATCATAAAATGATACAATATGCCCAGGGGGTTTTATGCAAAGACAAATATCCGTAAATCTGGGAAATTTATTGCTTTCACTGTCCGAAATAACCGATATAGCCAACCCAAATATAGCTCAGCACCAACAGAGGACCGCTTTCATCGCTTTAGAGATAGCCAGACAGGCTGGAATCCATTCGGAATTGCTGGAAAATATTTTTACCGCATCTTTGCTCCATGACATCGGAGCCATTTCCGTAGAGGAAAAGATTGCTATACACAATTTAGATCCAATGAATTATGACCTGCATTGCATCCGGGGTGAGCTTTTACTGGAACAAACTCCCTGGTTTAAAAAAATAGCAAAAATCGTCCGAAATCACCATAAAAATTGGGAAGACTGGGATGAACCGATTGAGAATCCGGAGGTTTTTGCTTCCCAGGTCGTATTATTGGCCGACTATGTTGAACGCCATATTGACCGGAATAAATACATCCTCCATCAAAACAAGACCATTATCGAGATGGTTAAGGATTTGAAAAACATCGCCGTTCATGAACAGATTGTGAATCCCTTTATCGAAGCTTCAAAGCGGGAAGAATTCTGGCTGGACGTTGTTTCACCGCGGCTGTACCCGGTATTACTGCACAATGGGCCATACCGGAACGCGGAAATTGACCTCCATGGAATCGCACTTATCGCGGAGGTGTATAAAGACATTATTGATTTTAAGTCCCCCTTCACCGCTACTCACACGACAGGGGTCTGCGCGAGCGCGGAAATATTATCAAGATTATTTGGCCTAACTGAATTAGAGATTAATCTGATGAAAATAGCCGGCAATCTGCACGATATCGGGAAACTCATTATTCCCAATAGTATTCTGGAAAAGCCTGGGAAATTGACACCGGATGAATTTGCCGTCATTAAATGCCACACCTATTATACTTTTTATGTTATCAATACCATTGGAGGGCTTCAGCAGATTGCGGAATGGGCGGCCTACCACCATGAGACGCTCGATGGAAATGGGTATCCTTTCCACTGCAAAGCGGAAGAAATTGATACCGGGTCCCGCATTATGGCGGTGGCTGATATTTTCACGGCCATTTCCGAAGACAGGCCTTATAGAAGCGCAATGGCCAAGGATGAAGTTTACAAAACAATAAAGAATCTGTCTGATAAAAAACTATTAGATTTTAGAATGGTTGATTTATTATTTGATCATTATGATTCAGTAAATACGTATGTTCAAGAAAAACAATGGGCGGCAAAAAATTTTTATGAGAGCCGTTTTCTAAAGGTATTGGAGATGAGCAAATAGAGAAAATCACTCATTTTTTTCTTAGAAAGTCAAACATAGTAATAAAAAACGACAAAACCGAAAGCCCTATTAATATATAATTCAGCGACAATTCATTTAGGTAAGTAAAGAAGAAAAGAGTTAAAAGCGTTAGAATCAGGAAGCCAAGGAATATTAATACTCTATCGAGCCTGGACATTAGGTAAACCGCCTTTCAAATCCGCTAAAAGTTCTTTTCTCATTTCGTCAAAATCTTTCTTTATATTACGAAGAATGATAGATACAATCAGATACAAACAGGAAGCAACCCCCAGAGCGAAAAAAAAGATATTTATCAACTTGGCCCATTCCATACCACCCTCCTTTTTCATTAAATATTTTACAGTGCCGCTATAAAAAATACAAATTATCAACACTGTTTCCGCCAACAATATATTTGAAAAAAAGCAAGGCGCATGATAAAATAAAAGCCAATTAAACTCACCGGGAGATTGCATGAGAACACTGAAAAAAGTTTTGTGGATACTGGTATGCCTTCTTTTTGCCGCGGCCTTTTCTATCGTAGTAGGAATCTTGCGGCCTGAGGAAAAAGTAAATGCCCTCTGGGTAATTACCGCTACAGCATGCTTTTACGCGATCACCTACCGCTTTTATTCCGCGTTTCTCGCGGCAAAAGTTTTTGCCCTGGATAACAAAAATGTAACGCCCGCCTTCCGCTTGAAAGACGGTGTGGATTATCACCCTACCAACAAATGGGTGCTTTTCGGCCATCATTTCGCGGCAATCGCGGGCGCTGGGCCTTTGATTGGGCCAATGCTGGCCGCTCAGTTTGGATATCTGCCGGGCTTTTTGTGGATATTGATCGGCTCCGCTCTGGCGGGCGGTGTCCATGACATGGTCATTTTAGCAGCTTCTGTCAGAAGAAACGGCCGCTCTCTAGCGGAAATCGCAAAAGAAGAAGTGGGGCCGATTGGTGGAATCGCCGCTTCCATTGCCATTATATTTATTATTATTGTAGCCCTTGCCGGATTAGGCCTGGCTGTCGTAAACGCTTTGACAAAAAGCCCGTGGGGAACATTTACCATCGCGCTCACTATTCCTATAGCCCTCCTGATGGGCCTTTATTTGTACAGAATCCGTCCGGGGAAAGTTGGGGAGGTAAGCGCCATCGGCGTAGTATTGCTTTTACTGGCTGTTTTTACAGGCCATTTTATCCCCGGATCAATCTTAGAGCCTTTTTTTAACCTCTCGAAAAATACGCTGGTTGTTTCCATCGCGGTTTACGGATTTATTGCTTCAATCCTTCCGGTGTGGATGCTTCTGTGCCCAAGGGATTATTTATCGACCTATATGAAAATCGGCACTGTAATTCTTCTGGCTATAGGAATCATTATTCTAGCCCCAAACCTTCAAATGCCGGCTGTCACGCATTTTGTTTCCGGCGGAGGGCCTATTATACCGGGAAAACTTTTCCCCTTTATGTTCATTACGATTGCCTGCGGCTCGATATCGGGGTTTCATTCGCTGATTTCCTCCGGAACAACGCCGAAAATGATCAGCTCCGAAAAAGACGTTCGGTTCATCGGATACGGCGCTATGCTTACGGAAGGTTTTGTCTCGATGATCGCCTTGATTGCCGCCGCTATTTTGATTCCCGGCGACTATTTTGCTATCAATACAAAGCTGGCCTTCAACCAGATTGCCGCAATGGGTTTTCCTGTAGAGAAAATAAATGATCTCTCGGCTATGGTTGGCGTCAATGTGGCTGGAAGGCCGGGCGGCGCGGTATCGCTTGCCGTGGGAATGGCTTCTATATTAAGCAGTATTCCAGGCTTGAAAGGCTTGATGGCTTATTGGTACAATTTTGCCCTCATGTTTGAGGCGCTTTTTATATTAACGACCGTTGATACAGGAACCCGTGTCGCGCGGTTTTTGGTCCAGGAATTCGGCGGTACCCTATACAAACCACTCTCTGACCGGACATGGAAACCAGGCATCATTATTACCAGCCTGATTGTAGTGGCGGCCTGGGGCTATTTGATTTATTCAGGAAACATTTCCACTATCTGGCCGATGTTTGGGGTTTCCAACCAACTCCTGGCGGCGATCGCTCTGGGAGTGGGCACGACAGTCATTATTAAAATGGGAAAGGTTAAATACGCATGGACTACTTTTGTGCCCATGCTTTTTCTATTCACTATGACTTTTACCGCTTCTTTTGATCTCATTGGCCAATTTTTTAAGAAATCAGCGGCTGGCGGCCCGGAAGCTTTTTCGTTCTTTCTAGATGGGCTGCTGGTTGTCCTGATGCTGATTCTCGCGGCGGTATCTTTAGTCAATATGCTTTACCGCTGGTACCAGCTTGTCCCTTTAAAGAAGAAACCGGCATGAATCTGAATATGGCAATCAATCTTTCACTGGATATTCTGGCGATAACGATTGGCGTCACAACCCTTTTGATCTCGCTGATTTATTATTTCAAATCAAAAAACAAGCTCATGCTTTATTATATTTATATTGAAATCGTAGTCATTCTTTATCTGGCGCTGAATATGACTATGAATCTCAATTTATCGCCATCCAACATTGTATTTTATCCCAAGAAGATTTGCCTGATGTTTGTATTTCGAAATATGCTTCTTTTTCTGATCCCTCTTTTTTTTCATACTGCTTTTTCCATAAAAAACATCAAAACAACTTCTATCCTTTTCGGGTGTTTCAGCATCTTAAATACGCTAAATGTTCTATCTCCATGGTTCATTGACTTTGAGACAAAGCAATTTTTACCGGGCTTTTATTTGAATTATCTTTTTGGAATCGGCACTGTAATTTATCTGATCGTTTTGATCTTCTGTCATTTAAAGAAGCTTTTTGACACAAGGATCCGGCTGATGCTGATTGTTTTTTGCGCTCTCCTGGCCATTTTTACCCCCCTACTTTGCGTTATGGATTACGAATTGATTTTTCAAAAAAAATTAATACTGGCATTAAGAGACATAAGTTTCCATTCGCTATTCTATTCCGTCTGGAATATATTATTTCTGATATTTTTGGCCTGTTACATTCAAATCAAACCCATTCAATTAACCCCGCAAATGGAAGAAAACCCTTTTTTTGGCCAATATGGAATTACTGCCCGTGAAAAGGAAATTATCTTTTTTATGAATCAGGGTCTTTCAAACAAACAAATCGGCAGCAAATTGTTTATTTCCGAGCTGACAGTGAAAAGCCATATCCAGAATATTTATAAGAAGCTCAACGTCGGCAATAAAATGGAGATGATAAAGGCCTTGAATATCGGGCAGCTCTAAAAATCACTTCTACTCCTTAAGGAGTATTTTACTTTTCTACTCCAAAATGAGTATTTAAAAGAATTGCGTCTGCGTGTATCTTATTATCATAATCTAAAACAAAACAGGAGGAAAGATTATGAAGAAACATTTAGTCATTTTTGGGATGTTAGCCGGTGTTTTATGGGCAGGATGCGCTTTGAATCAGCCTGTATCGCTTGTTTCGGGAAACGCTTATGCAGTAGGCCAGATTTCCGCCAGCGGAAGCCCTGTCATTACTACAAACGGATTGTTCATTTATTTCCGCAGCACAAAACAGGAAATATCCAATGCGGTTTACACTGGAGAATGGCCGGAATGTATGTTCAGCTGTACAAATCTCCCCGTTCATTACTACACCGGGGTCACACCGGGAAGCTACTATATTTACGCATGGCTGGATCTCAACCGCGACGGCACCAATAATACCGGCGACCTTGAAGGCTGGTACGGCTCACCGAGCTTAGCAACACTGGAAGAGAAAAAAACTAACACTTTCAATATTGTCTTGTCCTCAAAATAAGACAATTCTTAGGCGCGGTTAATTAACCGCGCCTATATTCTGATCTTTATGCCGGACTGCGACAAAGAAACAAGCCAAGACTAAAAACCCTGTTACCAGAAAAATCGAAGTCATCCCAAAAAAGTCCCCTACAAAACCCAGAAAGGTAGTCAGGGAAACATTACCGAAGGTATAAAACGCTGTAAAGGTGTTGTTTAAAACAGCCTGTTCATCTTCGTTTCCAGATCCAAGAAAGGTTGTGCTTAACGTTGGGTACATCACAGAATGCCCCATACCATAGATTAGCCCCACTATGGCAAGCTGGATAGGCCAATGCAGGAATAAAATAATCCCAATCGAAGTCAGCATAAACAAAAGGGCGGCAGCTATGAGCTTTCTTTTAGGAACAGAGTCTAAAAGATTAGAAAAAAGTGTTCTGGATAATATTGCCACAATGGTAAGCGAAGTAAAATAAATAGATAAATTCGCAAACCCCAGGCGCTCTAAAGAAAAATTAGGGATGAAGGTGGAAAACACGCTGAATATTCCCCCAAAAATAACGGCAATAAACATCCATGAATAAAGGTTTTTACGCGTAAGCATATCCAGAAAAGTTTTCTTCTCTTTTTTTCTATGAGCATGGTGAGGATCCTTTAAAAATAATACAGCCGTCATAACAAACAAACTAAATAAAGCCCCCAGCAAAAATAAATATTGAGGATGCGCTAAACGGAGTATTGTTTCCCCCAAAATGGACCCTGTTGGATTTGATAGCACACCGGATATGCCGAAGATAGCGATCCCTCCCGCCCGTTTTGCCCTGGGGATGATTTCAAAAGCCAGATTGGCGTGCATCGTAAAACCAAACACAAAAGAGACCGCGGCAATAAAACGCAAAATCAATAGAACAGTGAGATTCTGAGAAAAAACAAACATCAATATCATAGATAAAAAATGAAGCAGAAAACCGGTAAAAAGCGCCTGCTTTTTGGGAAGATTGTTCATAAAGCGGCCAAAGAAAACTACAAATAAAACCAATTCCAATGGATTGACATTCATAAAGAAACCGACAAAAGCCTTACTGGCCCCTAAACTGGTTAAATAAGGGGGCAAAAGATTTAAAGAAGTATGACTGCAGAAGAAAAGATAGTTTTCAATAAATAATAACAAAAATAAAGGCGAAAAAAGACTGTTTTTTTTCAAAAATCATTCCTTGGGCAAAGTTTTTCTATGCTATCATTGTAATGAACGATACACTTTTTTTCAAGGTTAGCCAATCATTTTTATTTTTCCATTTTTGTGTTAAAATATTGTTTTAAAGAGGAAGAAGATATGACTATCATTGAATTCAAAAATGTTTCGCTCCTAAAAGAAGGGAAATTGTTATTGGAAAACATCAGTTTTTCTATTCAAGAAGGTGAAAACTGGATCATTTTTGGCAGGAATGGAAGCGGAAAAACCCTTCTTCTTCAATTAATAGAAGGTTATTTATTTCCGAGTACGGGAGAAATCCAGCGGTTCGGAGAAAAATGCGGAGAAAGCGACATCCGGGAAGTCCGAAAAAAGACTGGTTTTCTCAGCACTTCAATTAAATCGATTATGCATGAAAACGAAGTGGTTTTTGAAGCCGTCATCAGCGGCAAATATGGTACTATCGGCATCTATGACCCGTACACGGACGCAGATAAAAAGAAAGCCCTGGAACTTTTGTCATTAACAGACAGCCTTTTTTTAAAAGACAGATCTTTCAGCTCACTCTCCGACGGCGAGAAAGAAAGGGTGTTAATATCCAGAGCGCTGATGTCTAACCCAAAGTGCCTCATTTTAGACGAACCCTGCAGCAACCTGGATATTAAAGGAAGGGAGGATTTTTTACAAATGCTAAAACAAATAAAAAAATTTACCCCTGAAATTCCGATACTTTTTGTCACACACCACGCAGATGAAATCTCACCCCTTTTCACTCATATTCTTATACTCAAAAATGGCAAGATCTTTCGGCAGGGGAAAATCCAGGAAACCCTCACATCACCTGTTGTTTCAGAGGCTTTTAATATTCCTGTAAAGGTTTTCCAGGAAAACGGCCGTTATGGATGCCTGATTACTGGTTTGTAAGCACTTCCAGGACTATTTTCTTTACCACTAGCGGCTCTATGGGGCGATCCATTGGCCCGGTTTTCACTTTGCCGATTTTAGCGACAACATCCATACCTTCTACGACTTTGCCGAAAACAGAGTGATGACGGTCTAGCCATGGCGTAGGCACGAGCGTAATGAAATACTGAGAGCCCCCCGTGTTTGGCCCGGCATTCGCCATCGATAGTATCCCCGGAGAATCGTGTTTTAGATCTTTATGGAATTCATCTGGAATAGTATACCCGGGACCGCCTGTGCCTTTCCCTTCCGGATCTCCGCCCTGGATCATAAATTTATCAATCACTCGATGGAAAATAAGGCCATTGTAAAAGCCCTTGTTTACAAGATCAATAAAGTTTTTCGTTGTAATAGGCGCTTTGTCCTCAAAAAGCTCGACACGAAAGCTACCCATAGAAGTTTCAAATTTGGCGACTCTGTTCTGCATAAATACCTTCTTATTATTTTTTTCAGATTGCTTTACCGTGTTCGTATCCGCTCCAAATAGAGCTCCCGCAAGAAAACTAAAGCTCAGTAAAAAAATCAATTGTTTCATTGTTAACCCTCCTCTCTGCTCGAGGGTTTATTCTAAAACAATCCATTCAAAAAGTCAAAAAGCCTTTGCAAAAAGTTGTTTTGAAAAGCTAAAATGTATAGACAAAAAGAGTGGCTTTCACGTTTATTTTTTTTTCAGAAGGATTGTCCCATGTAGAAATCGCCCATATTTCTGCCGCTGCCAATACAGTAGAATACAAATAAGAAAATCCATCCACATTAAACATGAAATAATTAAACGCATTTGCGCAGATAAAAGCTACATCCCATAAATTGTTTTTAAAAAACACATCTGCTACTGGATTTAATTCCCCGGCAACATACTCTTTTCCGTTTTCAGAGTAAGATTTGTATAAATTCGGTTTGGTGTATTCATAAATATCCTGATAAACCAGATTAACTGATTGAATATAATAAAACATTTTTATTTTGTCATAATCGGAATAAATTTTGTTGTTTGTGGAATAATCCTTTACGCTCATGGACTGAGCAGACAACAATGAACTCAGAATGATATTCGTAATAAACATATCCCCCTCCCCCTTTTTCTTTGTAACAGACTTATTATAAGAAGAGAAAAATTACTTTACAACCCTCTTTAGGTCGGATTGTAAACAACTTTTAGTAGGATAGTTTTAAACTTTTAGTCGGATACCGGTAAATCACCTTGGCCATGAAATATTGCCAAAAACTTTATCGTTTTATATAATATGGGCAGTTCAAACAGCAAGAAGGGGCGCATTTATGAGTTCGAATTTCATCCGGGACATCATTGACGAAGATTTAAAGAATAATAAAAACAGCGGCCGTGTACATACCCGATTTCCTCCCGAGCCTAATGGCTATCTCCATATCGGGCACGCAAAAGCGATCTGCATCAATTTCGGCATCGCGAAAGACTATAATGGTAAATGCAATCTGCGTATGGATGACACCAATCCCTCAAAGGAAGATGTAGAATATGTCGAGTCGATTAAAGAAGATATAAAATGGCTGGGCTTTGAATGGACCGGGCCCATTTATTTTGCCTCTGATTATTATGAAAAACTGTATGAATATGCGGAAAAACTGATTCAAACAGGCAAGGCCTTTGTCTGCGACCTATCCGCTGACGAAATGCGCGCCTACCGGGGCACTCTAACTGAACCAGGCAAAGAAAGCCCTTTTAGAAACCGAAGTATTGAGGAAAATTTCTCCCTTTTCCGCAAGATGCGCGCCGGAGAATTCCCCGATGGGGCCAAAACTTTACGCGCTAAGATTGATATGACTTCGCCGAACATTAATATGCGCGATCCGGTTATCTACCGCATTATGCGCTCAACACATCACCGCACCGGCGATCAATGGTGCATTTATCCGATGTATGACTACGCGCATCCCTTGTCGGATTATTTTGAAGGTATTACACATTCTCTTTGTTCTTTAGAGTTTGAGGATCACCGGCCTCTTTATAATTGGGTATTGGAAGCCCTTCTTTCAGAAAAACTTCCACGGCAGATAGAATTCGCGAGATTAAATATCAATTACACTGTGATGTCCAAGCGAAAGCTACTCGAACTGGTCGAAAAAGGCTATGTGGACGGCTGGGATGACCCTAGAATGCCCACTTTATCAGGATTACGCCGCCGAGGTTATACGCCGGAGTCTATCCGCACATTTCAAGAATTGATTGGCGTATCGAAAGCAAACAGTATTGTGGACTTTTCTCTTTTAGAATTCGCTATCCGCGAAGATTTGAATAAAAGAGCAGAGCGCCGGATGACTGTCATAAAACCTCTTAAAGTTGTTATTGAAAATTATCCCGATAATCAGATAGAATGGTTTGAAGCGGAGAATAATCCGGAAGACCCGAATAGTGAAAAGCGCAAAATTCCTTTCTCAAAAGTAGTCTACATCGAGCGTGATGATTTTATGGAAAATCCACCCAAGAAATATTTCAGGCTTTCTCCGGGAAGCGAAGTCCGTTTGAAATACGCTTATTATATTACCTGCAAAGAAGTGATCAAGGACAACAAAGGAGAAATCACAGAATTGCGCTGCATTTACGACCCGCAGTCCCGGGGCGGCGGAACTCCGGACAATCGTGTGGTAAGAGGAACGCTTCATTGGGTTAGCGCCCTTCATGCGAAGAAAACGGAAGTGAGGCTTTACGACCATCTTTTTAATGTTTCAAACCCCGGCGAGAATGATAAAGACTACAAGGATGAATTGAATCCGATTTCTCTGGTTGTTTTAAAAGATTGTCTGATTGAACCATCGCTCGCGGAAGCAAAACCGGGTCAATTTTACCAGTTTTTGCGCCAGGGATATTTCTGCGCGGATTCAAAAGCCGCTAAAGAAGGATTGCTCGTTTTCAATCGGACTGTGACTCTCAAAGATACCTGGGCAAAGATCGCGGCGAGCAGCCGAAATAAACAATCATAGCGGAGTAACCCACCCCTAGCCCCTCCGCGTCGAGAGCGAGCTGTCGATACGCCGCGAAATTTTCGCGAACAAGGGGCTTAAGCCCCTTGTCCACCCAGACTACCGCAGCGTGCTCAGTCACTATGCCGCTGCCCCGTCGGTCGAGACTACCCTTCAAAGCTCAAGAGCGTCACATCGTCATTGAAGCCCTTACCTTCCGTAAAGCTTCTGGCCTTCTCAAAGAGCGCTTTCGACAGATTGGAAACGCCGTTTTTCGCGGCTTTCTGAAAATCCACGTCAAAAATAGTTAAATATTCCTCATCCCGGACATTTCTCGCTTCATAAAGGCCATCGGTGTAAAGAAAGTGGAAATGTCAAGAGTTTTTCCCATATCTGTACTCGGGTAATTTTCCACCCCTTCAATAAGAGTTTTTCCCATACCTTCCACGGGAGTATTTCCCATA